>JAQGNM010000533.1 GCA_028291845.1 Massilia sp.
TGGCGCGCCGCCAGGAGCTGGTCGAGACCTGCGCCCGCCACAACCTGCCGCTGATCGAGGACGATCCGTACGGCGCGCTCAGCTATCGTGGCGAGCCTTACCCGAAAATGCTGAACATGCACCCGGACGGCGTCATTTACATGGGCTCGTTCTCGAAAGTGCTCACGCCCGGCATCCGCCTGGGCTACGTGGTCGCCCCGCTGCCGCTGGTGCGCCGCCTCGAACTGGCCAAGCAGGCCGCCGACCTGCATACCGCCCAGTTGACGCAGATGGTGGTGCACGACGTCATCAAGGACGGCTTCCTCGACCGCCACATCCCCACCATCCGTACCCTGTACGCCAACCAGTGCCAGGCCATGCTCGACGCCATGGAAGCGAGCTTCCCGCAAGGCGTGAGCTGGACCCGCCCGCAAGGCGGCATGTTCATCTGGGTGACCCTGCCGACGCACATCAACGCCATGCAACTGCTCGACCAGGCCATCGCCGCCAGGGTCGCTTTCGTGCCCGGCGCGCCGTTTTACGCCAATGCGCCGGCCGCCAACACCTTGCGCCTGTCGTTTGTAACAGTTACACCGGAACGTATCCGCGAAGGCATTTCCATCCTCGGCAAGCTGATCGCCGCCCTGGTATAGGCAAAATCTAATTACTAGCCAGGGCGAATCGGACCGGCCCCGGGCGCGACGCGACGCGGCGTTGGGGTTTTTTGGGTTGTTATTGAACAACGTAAAACACTAACTTAACGGCAACAAATATTCCACCGGCAGATAGCATGAAGGTATGATTCTCAGGCCATGCATCTGACCGCCCCCAACGCGAGTGCCAAGCCGCGCCAGCCCGCCATCCTGATCGTCGACGACGCTCCGGACCACCTCGGCGCATTGCGCGCCCTGATGGCGCAGCAGGGCTACCAGACCTTCGTGGCCACCACCGGCCAGCGCGCCATCACGATCGCCCAGCGCGTCTACCCGGACCTGATCCTGCTCGACGTGGTGATGCCGGGAATGGACGGTTTCGAGACCTGCCGCCACCTGAAAGAACACCCCGGCACCCAGCACATTCCGGTGATTTTCATGAGTGCGCACGCCGACACCGACGACATCGTCGCCGGCTTCGACAGCGGCGCCGCCGATTTCGTCAGCAAACCGCTGCGCATGGGCGAAGTGGTGGCGCGGGTGCGCGCCCAGCTGAACGTGCGCGGCCACAGCAAGGCACAGAAGGAGCAGACCGACCGCCTGCGCACCATCGTCAACTCGATGGACGAGGGTCTGATGGTGATCGAGTCGGGCGGGCGCATCCAGTATGCCAACCCGGCCGCCGAACGCCATCTCGGCTACGGCCCCAATGAACTGGCGGGCCAGCAGTTGGAGGAGCTGATCGGCGCCGTCCTGGCCGCCGAATACCGCGCCTACTTTTCCGCCTGCGAGGCCGACCCGGGACGCGCCGTCCAGGCCTCGGCGCGCGAGGTGTTGATCCGCCACCGCGACGGCGCCATGCGGTCGATGGATTTTTCGGTCACGCCGATGAACGCCGTCGAACAGCTCTACGTCGGCCTGCTGCACGACATCACCCGCCACAAGCAGTCGGAGACCGCCTTGCAGCAGGCCGCCATGATCGACCAGCTGACGCAAATCGCCAACCGCCGCCGTTTCGACACCTTCCTCGACCAGGAATGGCACCGCGCCATGCGCAGCGGCCAGGAACTGTCGCTGGTAGTGCTCGACGTCGACCATTTCAAGCTGTACAACGACACCCTCGGCCACGCCGCCGGCGACGCCTGCCTGCAGCAGGTGGCCGCCGCCCTGCAAAGCCGCGCCCTGCGCGCCACCGATCTGGCCGCGCGTTACGGCGGCGAGGAGTTCGTGCTGCTGTTTGCCGACACGCCGCTGGAGACCGCCCTGATGCAGGCCGAATCGATCCGCGCCCTGATCGAGGCGCTCGAACTGCCGCATCCGCGCTCGTCGACCAGCCCGTGGCTGACGGTGTCGGTCGGCGTGGCCAGCGTGACGCCGACCCAGTACGACCGCATCGACCAGTTCTTTGTCGCCGCCGACCGCATGATGTACGCGGCCAAGGAGGCGGGGCGCAATCGGGTGATGGCGGCGCGCAGCCTTGCGATGGTGTGAACAGCAGGGGGACTGGCGCCGGAGGTGCCTGTCCCATCTCGGCTCTGCCATCATCATCACGCTTTGGTAGCGGCGCAAAGAATGGGACAGGCACCTGCGGCGCCAGTCCCCCTGCTGTCCGCTGCTACCGCCGCCGCGTATAATTCACGCACCGCAAACGTCTCCACCACCGCCGTGAACCCTCACCTCGCCCTGCTGCACCCCTACCCTTTTGAAAAACTGCGCCAGCTGTTCGCCGGCGTCACGCCGAACTCTGCTTACTCTCCGATCAGCCTGGGCATCGGCGAGCCGAAGCATCCGACGCCGGCGTTTATTCAGCGCGCCTTGACGCACAGCCTGCAGGGCCTGGCCAGTTATCCGAGCACCCTCGGCACCGAGCCGCTGCGGGCGGCGATTGCCCACTGGCTGCAGCGCCGCTACGGCGTGCCGCCGCTCGATCCGGCCACGCAGGTGCTGCCGGTGAACGGATCGCGCGAGGCGCTGTTCGGGATCGCCCATTGCGTAATCGATGCCACACGCGTCGAAGGCGGCAAGCCGCTGGTGATCAGCCCGAATCCCTTCTATCAGATCTACGAAGGCGCCGCCTACCTGGCCGGCGCCGAACCGTATTTCGTCAACTCGGAACCGGCCCGCAATTTCGCCTGCGATTACGCCAGCGTGCCGGCCGCCGTGTGGGAACGCACCCAACTGCTGTACCTGTGCAGCCCCGGCAATCCAACCGGCGCCACCGTCTCGCTGGAAGACTGGAAGCTGCTGTTCGCGCTGGCCGACCGCCACCAGTTCATCATCGCCGCCGACGAGTGCTACTCCGAGATCTATCACACCAGCGAAGCGCCGCTGGGCGCGCTGGAAGCGGCCCACAAGCTCGGCCGCGCCGGCGGCGACCACCCTTACCGCAACCTGGTGGTGTTCTCCAGCCTGTCGAAGCGCTCGAACGTGCCCGGCATGCGCTCCGGCTTTGTCGCCGGCGATGCCGAAGTGCTGAAAAAATTTCTGCTGTACCGCACCTACAGCGGCGGCGCCATGGCCCCGCCGATCCAGGCCGCCTCGGTCGCCGCCTGGGGCGACGAAGAGCACGTGCTGGAGAACCGCAACAAGTACCGCGAAAAATTCCACCTGGTGACGCCGCTGCTGCGCAGCGTGCTCGATGTCGAGCTGCCCGACGCCGGTTTTTATTTGTGGGCCGACGTGCGCCGCAGCGGCTTGTCGGACACCGAATTTGCTAGGCGCCTGTACGCCGACTACAATGTGACGGTGTTGCCCGGCAGCTATCTGGCGCGCACCGCCCACGGCGTCAATCCCGGCCAGGACCGCGTGCGCATGGCGCTGGTCGCCGAGATCGACGAAGGGCTGGAAGCGGCCCAGCGCATCGTCCAGTTTTGCACAACTCTCAGAGCCGTTAAACCTTAACACTAGACCACCATGACCCAACAACTGCAAACCATCATCGACACCGCCTGGGAACAGCGCGCCGACATCAATCCCGACAACGGCAGCGCCGAACTGCGCGACGCGGTGGCGCACGTCATCGCCGGCCTCGACGACGGCAGCATGCGCGTGGCGCAAAAACAAGACGGCAACTGGAACGTCAACCAGTGGATCAAGAAAGCCGTGCTGTTGTCGTTCCGCCTGGAGAACAACGCGGTGATGCCATCCGACGGCACCATGCAGTTCTACGACAAGGTGCCGACCAAGTTCGCCAATTACAGCGCCGACGATTTCGCCAAAGGCGGCTTTCGGGTGGTGCCGCCGGCGGTCGCCCGCCGCGGCAGTTTCATCGCCAAAAATGTCGTCCTGATGCCGTCCTACGTCAACATCGGCGCCTACGTCGATGAAGGCGCCATGGTCGACACCTGGGCCACCGTCGGCTCGTGCGCGCAGATCGGCAAGAACGTCCACCTGTCCGGCGGCGTCGGTATCGGCGGCGTGCTCGAGCCGATGCAGGCCAATCCGACCATCATCGAAGACAACTGCTTCATCGGCGCCCGCTCGGAAATCGTCGAAGGCGTCATCGTCGAGGAAAATTCGGTGATTTCGATGGGCGTGTACATCGGCCAGTCGACCAAGATCTATGACCGCGCCACCGGCGAAGTGATGTATGGCCGCGTGCCGGCCGGCTCGGTCGTGGTATCGGGCAACCTGCCATCGGAAGACGGCAAATACAGCCTGTATTGCGCCGTCATCGTCAAACGGGTGGATGCAAAAACGCGCGCAAAGACCGGCATCAACGAGCTGCTGCGCGGCATTTAAGGAGAAATCATGGCGATGGACCGCTTGTTCCAGCTGATGAAAGAGAAGAACGCCTCGGACATGTTCTTCGCCGTGAATTCTCCCGTGCACATCAAGATCAATGGCAATTTGATCCCCATCAATCAGCAAAAGCTCGAGCCCGACAACATCACCGCCTTGCTGGCGGAAATCGCCAGCCCCGCGCAGATGGCCGAACTACACGCCACCAACGAGCTGAACATGGGGATCTCGGTGGCCAACCTGGGACGTTTCAGGTTGTCGGCCTTCCGCCAGCGCGGATCGATTTCGGCCGTGTTCCGCTTCGTGCCGGCGAACATCCCGCCGCTGGGCGAACTGGGCCTGCCGACTATCCTGGCCGAACTGATCATGGAAAAGCGCGGCTTGCTGCTGCTGGTGGGCGCTACCGGCTCCGGCAAGTCGACGACGATTGCCTCGATGCTCGACCACCGCAACGAATTGCGCGCAGGTCACATCCTGACGCTCGAAGACCCCATCGAATATTTATTCAAGAATAAAAAATCCATCGTCAACCAGCGCGAGATCGGCAGCGACGCCGACAGTTTCGCCACCGCCTTGCGCAATTCGCTGCGGCAGGCGCCCGACTGCATCCTGATCGGCGAAATCCGCGACAAGGAAACCATGGCGGCGGCGCTGGCCTATGCCCAGTCCGGCCACCTGGTGCTGGCGACCTTGCACGCCAATAACAGCTACAACGCCCTGAACCGCATCATCAGTTTCTATCCGATCGAAAACCGCGCGGCGCTGCTGCAGGATCTGTCCTCGGCCGTCAAGGCGATCGTCTCGCAGCGCCTGGTCAGAGCCAGCGCCGGCGGCATGCGCCAGGCGGCCGTCGAAGTGATGGTCAACACCCGCTACGTCGCCGACCTGATCGAAAAGGGAGAGATCGGCCAGATCAAGGAAGCGATGGAGAAAAGCCTGTCGCCCGGCTCGCAGACCTTCGAGGCGGCGCTGCTCAAGCTGGTGCACGACGGCCTGGTGACGCAGGAAGAGGCGCTGGCCAACGCCGACTCGGCCACCAACCTGCTGTGGCTGCTCAATAACGGCGCCGAAAAAGGGCCGAAAAAAGACCCCGAACCGGCGCCGGCCAATCCCGCCGACGACGGCCCGTCGTTCACCGAGTTCACCCTGACCTAGCGTCCCGAGTTAGAAATTCGTTGAATAACTATGCCGAGAATCGCTCCGATACTGCGTCTCAAATGCTCGCCAGGCCTCGGCCTGTCTGCGCTTTGCTCCTTGTCTCGAAACGATTTCGACACATTTAATCGTCAACGAATTTCTAACTCAGGACACTAGTCGCCCGACTCGCCCATCTCGGCCAGCTTGCGCTTGACGTCCTCGACTTTTTCGCCAACTTCCTCGATCACCCGCGCCAGCAAGGCGCGCGATACGTTCAGCTCTTTCGTCCAATAAACAATATCCGATTCGACCATCACGTTGATGCGGTCGTACGGCTGCGGATCCGGTTCCAGCGGATTGTCGGCCATGGCAGTTCCTTTTTACACAGTGGTGGCGCGGCGGCCAGGTAAGCCAGCTTGCCATGCGCCGCGCGCGCACACGGTTCGCTGACGCACCTCCGTGACCCGCTGTTTCCGGGCCGCGATTGCGTGATGGGTTAAATAGCCCACATTGAATCGCGGCGCCTGCGCTTAGGATTTGTCCAGGACATTTAATGAGGAGCTACCATGGATTCGATCAACAAAAACCAAGCCGAAGACAACTACGAAGATCTCGCCGGCAACAAGGCCATCGACAAGCTGAAGGACCTGACCAAGGACCAGGCGTGCTTTTTCTCTACCACCGAAACCATCAGCAAGACCGGCGGCACCCGCCCGATGAGCGTGCAGGATGTCGATGACAATGGCGACATCTGGTTCCTGTCGGCCGCCGACAGCCACAAGAACGCCGCCATCGAATCGAATCCATCGGTGAAACTGTTCTTCAAGGGCTCGGATCACGCCGAATTCCTGAGCCTGGACGGCAAAGCCACCATCACTCGCGACAAGGCCGTCATCAAGCGCCTGTGGAGCCCGATTCTCAAGACCTGGTTCACCGAGGGCGAGGACGATCCGCGCATCACCGCCATCAAGGTGACTCCGGTGGACGGCTATTACTGGGACAACAAGCACGGTTCGGCGGTGGCCGGTGTAAAAATGTTGATCGGCGCGGCGATCGGCAAGACGCTCGACGATTCGATCGAGGGCAAGATCGCGCCTTGATCGTGGCCTGATGTCGTACGCATCTAAAAGCCCGCTGGGGCTTTTTGTATCTCCACGGCAAATTATGCGTAATCTTGCATAATTATGCCGGCATTGGCTGCGAGGCCCCTATGGTATCCTGCGCTCTTCCCCGAACTGCCCGCATTACCTCCCATGACAATCACCCTTCACGGTATCCCCAATTGCGACACCGTCAAAAAGGCCCGCACCTGGCTGCTTGAAAACGGCCACGAATTCGCCTTCCACGATTTTAAGAAACAGGGGCTTGAACGCGCCACCGTCGAAGGATGGCTGGCGCAATCCGGCTGGGAAGTGCTGGTCAACCGCAAGGGCACGACTTGGCGCAAGCTCGACGCGGCCCAGCAGGCGGCGGTCACCGACAATGAAAGCGCCCTCGAACTGATGCTGGCCAACCCTTCGGTGATCAAGCGCCCGGTGCTGGCCGGCGCCGGGCCGCTGCAGGTCGGTTTTACACCCGAGCGTTACGCCGCGCTGTTCGGAGGCGCCGCGTGAGCACCGTTGACATCGACAGCGCCACCCTCGACTTGAGCCGTCAGCTGATCGCGCTCGACTCGGTTACCCCGCGCGACCGCGGCTGCCAGCAGCTGCTGATCGACCGGCTGGCGCCGCTCGGCTTTGCCTGCGAAACCATCGTCTCGAACGGCGTGACCAATTTGTGGGCGCGCCGCGGTACCCAATCTCCGCTGTTCGTGTTCGCCGGCCACACCGACGTGGTGCCGACCGGCCCGGCCGGGGAGTGGGCCTCGCCACCGTTCGCGCCGAACATCCGCGACGGCAAACTGTACGGCCGCGGCGCCGCCGACATGAAAACTTCGATTGCCGCCATGGTGGTGGCCTGCGAAGAGTTCGTCGCGCAGCACCCCGATCACCGCGGTTCGATCGGCTTGTTGATCACCAGCGACGAGGAAGGCCCGGCGGTGGACGGCACCGTCGTCGTCTGCGAGCGCTTGCAGGCGCGCGGCGAGACCATCGATTACTGCCTGGTGGGCGAGCCGACCGCCAGCGCGGTCCTCGGCGACACCATCAAGAACGGCCGCCGCGGTTCGCTCTCCGGCAAGCTCACCGTCAAGGGCGTGCAGGGCCACATCGCCTATCCACAGCTGGCGCGCAATCCCGTTCACCAGGCGGCGCCGGCGCTGGCGGCGCTGGTGGCCGAACGCTGGGACGAAGGCAACGAGTATTATTCGCCGACCTCCTTCCAGATCTCGAATATCCACGGCGGCACCGGCGCCACCAACGTCATTCCCGGCGCCGTCGCGCTCGACTTCAATTTTCGCTTTTCCACCGCCAGCGAGCCGGGCGAGCTGCGCCGCCGCGTGCACGCCATCCTCGACGCCCACGGCCTCGAATATGAACTCGACTGGACCCTGTCCGGCCTGCCCTTTCTGACGCCGCGCGGTACGCTGGTCGATGCGGTGGCTGCGGCGATCTACGCCGAAACCGATATTCGCACCGAATTGTCGACCACCGGCGGCACCTCCGACGGCCGCTTCATCGCCCGCATCTGCCCGCAGGTGATAGAATGCGGCCCTCCGAACGCCAGCATCCACAAGATCGACGAACACATCGAAGTGCGCTTTGTCGACCCGCTGAAAAACATCTATCGGCGCACGCTGGAAAACCTGCTGGCGTGACCGATACCGCCGAGACCAATCATGACCACGCCCTTCACCACCCCGCGCGACCTGCTGCGCTACGCCGTTACCCGCTTTAACGCCGCCAAGCTGTTCTTCGGCCACGGCAGCAGCGACGCCCTCGACGAAGCGGCCTACCTGATCCTGCACACCTTGAAACTCCCGCTCGACAAGCTCGATCCTTTCCTCGATGCCAAGCTGCTGCCCGAGGAGGTGCACCAGGTGCTGGCGGTGATCGAGCGGCGCGCCATCGAGCGCGTGCCGGCCGCCTACATCACCCACCAGGCCTGGCTGGGCAGTTACGCCTTTTATGTCGACGAGCGCGTGCTGGTGCCGCGCTCCTTTATCGCCGAACTGATTCCCGAGTCGTTCGCGCCATGGGTGGAAGATCCTTTCGCCGTCGAGAACATCCTCGAACTGTGCACCGGTTCCGGCTGCCTGGCCATCATGATGGCCGACGCCTTCCCCAACAGCGTGGTCGACGCCGTCGACATTTCAAGCGATGCGCTGGCGGTGGCCGAGCACAATATTCGCGAATATAAGCTGGAAGGGCGAGTGAACCCGATCGCCTCCGACCTGTATTCGAACGTGCCATTCAAAAAATACGACCTGATCGTCACCAACCCGCCCTACGTCAACTCGTCGTCGATGGCGGCGCTGCCGCCGGAATACCTGCACGAGCCGCAGATCGGCCTGGCCGGTGGCGACGACGGCATGGACCTGGTCCGTAAAATCATCGACGGCGCCGCCGACTACCTGACCCCCGAAGGCATCCTGATGGTCGAAATCGGCAACGAGAGAGAATACGCCGAGGCCGCCTTCGGCGACCTCGGCCTGACCTGGGTGACCACCAGCGCCGGCGACGACATGGTATTCCTGCTGACCGCCGACCAGCTCCGCAAATAATTCAACAGCCCTGAAAAGAATCGCATGATCCGTTTTATCAATGTAAGCCTGATGCGCGGCACCAAGCCGCTGCTCGAGAGCGTAGACCTGACCCTGAACCCAGGCGACAAGATCGGCCTGATCGGGGCCAATGGCGCCGGCAAATCGAGCCTGTTCGGCATGCTGCGGGGCGAACTGCACGCGGACCAGGGCGAGATCGACTTCCCCGCCAAGTGGCGCATGGCCTACGTGGCGCAGGAAACCCCGCCGCTCGAGCGCGCCGCGCTCGACTACGCCATCGACGGCGACGTCAACCTGCGCCGCCTGGAAGCGGAGCTGGCGCGCCTGGAAGGCGAAGAGGCGACCACGGAAAACGGCATCGCCATCGGCGAGATCTACAGCGCGCTGGCCGACGCCGACGCCTACACGGTGACCTCGCGCGGCGAACAGCTGCTGCTGGGCCTGGGCTTTTCGCTCGACCAGATGCAGCAGCCGATCGCAAGCTTCTCCGGCGGCTGGCGGATGCGTCTGAACCTGGCGCAGGCGCTGATGTGCCCGTCCGACCTGCTGCTGCTCGACGAGCCGACCAACCACCTCGACCTCGACGCCATCATCTGGCTGGAAGACTGGCTGAAAAAATATGCCGGCACCCTGATCATCATCTCGCACGACCGCGACTTCCTTGACGAGATCTGCAACGTCATCGTCCATATCGACGAACGCAAACTCAAACGCTACTCCGGCAATTACTCCGGCTTCGAGCGCCAGCGCGCCGCGCAAATGATCCTCGCCGCCGGCACGCTGGAAAAGCAGATGCGCCAGCGCGCCCACCTCGAGTCCTTCGTCAACCGCTTCAAGGCGCAGGCGTCGAAAGCCCGCCAGGCGCAAAGCCGCATGAAGGCGCTGGCCAAGATGGAAGAACTGGCGCCCTTGCGCGCCGCCGCCGAATTCTCGTTCGAATTCAGGGAACCCTTGTCGGCGCCGAACCCACGGCTGGTGATGGAAGACGTCAACGCCGGCTACCCGATCCTGGACGCCCACGGCGACAAGGTCGGCGCCAAGACCATCGTCTCGAACATCAAGTTCTCGCTGCAGATCGGCCAGCGCATCGGCCTGTTGGGTGTGAACGGCGCCGGCAAGTCGACCCTGATTAAAACCATCGCCGGCGAGATCGCCCCGCTGACCGGCGACGCCACCATCGGCAAGGGCCTGTCGATCGGTTACTTCGCCCAGCACCAGGTCGAGATGCTGCGCCACGATGAATCGCCGCTGTGGCACCTGGCGAAAATCGCTCCGACCGTGCGCGAGCAGGA
>JAQGNM010000534.1 GCA_028291845.1 Massilia sp.
GGGCGGCGCCATCGAAGGCGCCGGCCGCGGCGCGCTCGCCGGTATCGAGGCGCGCCACGTCAAGTTCGAATGCCAGCTGCGCCGCCTGCACGGCCCCCTGCTCACGCTGCAGGCGCTCCGCCTCCGCCAGCAGGGGACGCGCTTCTTCAACCGCGTCGAGCAGCGCCAACTGCTGCCGGCGCGGGGCCGCCGCTTCGATGGCCAGGCCCGCCTGCGCCAGCGTCTGCTGCGCATCCTTCTCGCTTTGCTGCAGTTCGAGCGCCGCCTGGCGCCAGCGGGCCAACTGGTCGAGCGCCTGCTGGCGCTGGTCCAGTACGGCCAGCGCGGCGCCGGCGGCGGCGCTGTCGGCGTCCAGCGCGGCGCGTTGTTCGGCGGCCAGCGGCGCCTGGTCGGCCAGGCGCATCGTCAGCGCGCGCAAGGCGTCCTGCTCCTGCTTGTAGCGCTCGAAGGCGCGCCGCGAGATGGCGCTGTAGATCACGCTGCCGGTGAGGGTTTCCAGCAGTTCGCCCCGTTCGTTTTCGTCGGTCTTGAGGAAGGCCGAAAACTCGTTCTGCGCCAGCAGCACGGCGCGCGTGAACTGCTCGAACGACAGGCCGATGCGCAGGCCGATTTCCTGCGCCGCCTCGGTGCGGGTGGCGCCGATCGCCATCAGGGCGGGCAGGGTGTGCAGGGTCATCACGGCCGGCTGCAGGGCGCCGGATGCGCGCCCGCGCGCGCGCCGCACGCTCCAGCGGGCGCGGTAGCGCTGGGCGTCGTTGCCGACGAAATCGACTTCGGCATGGCCCTCGCCGGCGCCGCGCCGCAGCAGGCTGCGCGGGTCCTGGCTCGACACCGTATCGGCGCCGACGTCCGGCACCAGCGCGCCGCTGCGCGAGGTTTTGAGGCGCGGGGTGGCGCCGTACAGCGCCAGGCAGAGGGCGTCGAGCAGGGTCGATTTGCCGGCCCCGGTGGGGCCGCTGATGGCGAACAGGCCGCTGGTGGCCAGCGGCGCGGCTTCGAAGTCGACGCTGAAGGCGTCGGCCAGCGACGCCAGGTTGCGCCCGCCGATTTTCAAGATCCTCATTGCGGCTCTCCACCGGGCAGCATCAGTTCGGCGAACGCGGCGATCTGGTCGTCGGGCGCCTCGCTGCCGAAGCGCTGCTGGTACAGGCGCCGGAAAATATCGTCCGGCTGCAGCTGCGCCAGTTGTTCCAGGGAGAGCGCGGCATCCGCCGGGTTCTGGTCGGGCACGTGCTTGCGGGTCGGCTCGATTTTCGCCAGCCGTACCGGCTTGCCTTGCAAAACGCTTTCGATGCGCGCCCGCAGCCCCGGCTCCGGCGCCTCCAGCAGCACCCGCACTTCGAGGAACGGTTGTCGGTGCGCCGGCAACTGGTGGTCCAGTTCCAGCTCGGCCAACGCCAGCAGCACGGCGTCGAGCGGCTGCGGGGCGGCGGGGATGCGCAGCAGTTCGACGGCGCGCGGCACGTCGAGCGCGGTGACGGCGGCGGCACTGTCCGATGCATCCTTGTGCAAATCGATGCGCAGCACCTGGTGGCGGTAATTGACTTCGGCGAACGACAGCGGCAGCGGGCTGCCGCTGTAACGGCGGTGCTCCTTGCCGCCGACCCGCTGGGCCAGGTGCAGGTGGCCCAGCGCCGTGTAGGCGATGCCGGCGTCGAACACCGCCGCCGGCAGCGCCTCGGTGCCGCCGATGACGATGCGGCGTTCCGAATCGAGCGAAGCCTGGCCGTCGACCATGTGGCAGTGGCCCATGGCGACGATCGGCTGGCCGGGCGCGCGGCGCGCGTCGGCCAGCGCGTAAGCCTGCCGGTAGAGCAGGGCGATGCCGTCGAGGTAGGGGTCGAGCGGCGCCGCCGCCGGCTCGGTATTGCCGTCGGCAAGCGGTGCGCGCGGCACATCGCCCGGACGCAGGAACGGAATCGCCAGGCACCAGGCGGCGACCTGGCCGGCGCCGTCGTGCAGCGGCACCACCATGCGTTCGAGGTCGATGGCGCCGTCGGGCGCGCGCAGGACGTGGCCGATGACGGTGGTGCCATGGTCTTCGAGAAGTGGGCCGGGCGCTTCCAGCCGGCCCGGCGAATCGTGATTGCCGGCGATAACGACGATATCCAGCGCCGGTGCACGCCGCCGCGCCTGCTGCAGAAAACGGTACAGCTGCTTCTGGGCGCTCGACGATGGGTTGGCGGTATCGAAAATATCGCCGGCGATCAGCAGCGCATCGACTTGCTCGGCGACAAGGGTATCGAGCAGCCAGTCGAGGAATTGTTGATGCTCGTAACTGCGGTCGTAACCATGCAAGGTCTGGCCGAGATGCCAGTCGGAAGTGTGCAGCAGGCGCATGGGAAGTAGGCGAAGAAGGCGGACGATGGTTAACTATAACGCAGGGCAGGCGCGTGCAAGGCGAGCACGACGCGCGGCATGCCCAACGACACTTTCGGGATATGCAAGCCCGGGGAGTTTGCGCCAGATCAAACCCACCAAGCTGAGAATCTTTACACTGTTTCTTCGGGCTCAAGACAAAAACATACCAAGCGGCCCGTTCCCAATTTACATTTCGGCGTTATCACCTGTTCGCTATCCGCTACGTCCACGGTTGTATCCGTGCTGCATATTCACATGCTGACGCATGTTGAATATTTGGCCCGGTGTCAACCTTCACAGGAGAATTCATGCTCACTGCAACCTATACGCTCGTGGCTTTGTCGGTCGAACGGGCAAGTATCTGCGCCAGCCTGCAATCGCTGCAAAAAGTATTGCACACCCATTTCGCCGAGCAGGTCGAACTGAGCGAGGGGCGCGTCGGCTTCGCCTGCGACACCCTGGCGCGCGCCGTGCGGGCGCCGCACTGGTCCAAGGTGGACCAGCATTTGTTTCCCGCCATCTACGACGCCACCGATGCCGCCGATGATTTATTGCAGGAACTAAAGCAGCTGCGGCAAAGCGCGGAAGCGCAAACAGAAGACATCGAGGCCGCTTATGCGGGCGCCGCCGTCGAAGGTCCGGCGGCGGTGGCGCGCTTTTGCTCGGACGTCGACGGCGTCTGCCTGGCGCTGGTCGAACGCCTCGAGCGCGAGGAGCAGGCGCTGTTTCCGCTGGCGCGCGGCGTCGTGTCGGGGGAGGCGTGGTTTGCCATCGCCAACCGGATGCTGGCGCATGAAGCATATCTGAAGGAAAACAAGCCGATGCGGCGCGCGCCGGCGGCGTCGGCGATAGAGCGCGCTGTGCAGACAAGCCTGGTGCATTGAATACCTGCGGCCAGGGCGCGCGCCGCCCTGGTTCGGGCCGGTCCCGGCACATAGCCGGCGAAAACTGCCGGCGCCGCCGGATCGCGCTGGACCGTTTTTTGAGGCAATGGACAAGCGGGCCGGGTCGCCTGCCGCCTCGTAGCCAGGCCTGGCGGCGGACCATTTAATCGGCGCGATGCCCCGTGCGAATCCACGGCGGCGCTGCCTTCTTGCTATCATGACGGTTTTGAGCGATCGAGCCGACGTCATGCTGAAATTCCTTTTCAAACGCCCGGGCGAGAAGTCCGCCGAGACGCCTGCCGCAGCCGCCCAGTCCGAACAAAAAGCGGCCGCCGCGGCAGCCACCGCCAACACCACGGCGCGCCGCAGCGCGCAGGCCGAGCAGTTGCGCGCCATCGGCGGCGACGAGGCGCTGGCCGCCGACTTCATCCTGCAATCCGATTTTTCCGAGCTGCGCCTGGCCGCCGCCGAATTCGTCACCAGCCGTCCCCAGCTCGAACGGGTGCACGCCGCCATCCGCAACACCGACCGCCGCGTCGCCAAGCTGTTGCAGGGGCGGCTCGATGTGATCCGCCATCACGACGCCGAAGTGGCGCGCGGCCAGGCCTGCCTCGATCAGGCGGCAAGCCTGCTGGCCGACGACAAACTCACGCCCAACCAGGTGGCCGACCTCGATCGGCGCTGGTCGGTGATCGCCGCGCCGGAACTGAAGGAGGGGTTCGATACGCTGCGCGGGCAACTGGCGGCACGCCTGGCCAGCCAGGTGGCGCTGCAACGCGCCATGATCGACCGCCTGGCCAGCTTGCGCGTGCTCACCGCCGGCAGCGCGCCGCCGGATGAAATTGCCGCGCAGCTGGCGCAGATGGCGGCCGACCAGCAGGCCGCCGTCAGCGGCCCCGAACACGCTTCCTTGCCGCGCGCGCTGGTGGCCGAATTCGCCGTCGAACAAGCCAAGGCGCAGGCGGCGCTGGCGACACTCGAACAAGCGCGCAATGCGCTTGCCGCACGGGCGGCGGCGCTCGATGGCTGGGAGGCGACGCTTGCCGCATCCCTGCTGCCGGCGGCGCCGGCGCCGGCCGACATCCCTGCCCAAGTGCCTCAAATGAGCGAAGACAGTGTCTCGAATGAGACAGAGACGGCCAACCCAGAGCCGGCGCCGGCGCCGGCACAGCCCGAACCCGCGCCCCAGCCCGAACCTGCGCCGGCAGCGCCGCAACTGAACGCCGACGCCCTCAAGCGCGAATGGCAGCGCCTGCCGGTGGCGCCTGCCGGCGAGGCGTTCGATGCCTTGCAGATGCGCTTCGATTCACTGCTGGACGCGGTGGTGCGCAAGCAGCCGAAGAGTAAAAGCGAAAAAGCCTCCCATGGCGGCCACTCCGGCGACGCCGCCGCCTCGCCGGCCACGCCGTTTGGCGCCGGCGAACACGCCAGGCCGGCGCGCGCGCCGCGCCCGGCGGGTGGCGCCGATCCGCTGTTTCTCGACCATCTCGCGGCGATGGAATCGGCCCTCGAACAGGGTTCGCTGCACAGCGCCGCCGAGTACGACAAGGCCTTGAAAGACATGAAGGGCGCCAAGCTGAGCGGCGCCCAGGCCGAGCGGCTGGCGCACGCGCGCGCCGAACTCAAACGCCTGTCGGACTGGGCGCGCTGGGGCGGCAATGTCTCGCGCGAGGAATTGATCAAGGCGGTCGAGCAGTTGACGACGCAGTCGCTTCCGATGGCCGAGCTGGCGAAAAAAGTCGGCAGCATGCGCGAGCGCTGGAAGGCCCTCGACACCTTGTCGGGCGCCGCTCCCAAGTCGCTGTGGGTGCGCTTCGACGGCGCCTGCAGCAGCGCCTACGCGCCGGCGGCGGCCCACTTCAAGCATCTGGCCGAGGAGCGTCACACCAATGCCGCCCGGGCCCAGGCGCTGATCGACGAAGCCGCGGCGCAGGCG
>JAQGNM010000548.1 GCA_028291845.1 Massilia sp.
AGCCCAGGTAGCTGAGGATGATGGCCGCCGAGCAGAACACCTCGATGCCGCGGCCATAGCGCTGGCGGTAGAAGTCGCCGATGGTGAGCAGGTTCTGCTTGTAAAGCTTGGTGGCGAAGAAGGCGCCGACCAGGATCAGGCAGGTGCCGGCGCCGAACGGGTCTTCGACGATGGCGCCCAGACCGCCCTGCACGAACTTGGCCGGGATGCCCATCACCGTCTCGGCGCCGAACCAGGTGGCAAAGGTGGTGGTGACCACCATGATCAAGGGCAAGCTGCGGCCGGCCACGGCGAAATCGCTGGTGTTCTTGATGCGCGTGCCGGCCCACAGGCCCAGGCCCAGCGTGGCGACGAGATACAGCACGACCGAGGTGATCAGGATGGTATTCATGAATGTGGGAGATGTTCGTGAGGAAACTTTGTCGATTATATCGTTATCGACCTTGCATCCGCGGCGCTTTTTTTATTCCACGAGAAAGCGCCAGTGACGCGCTTAGCTGTGCTTACAGCCGTATTCGCGCACCACTTCATAGACGCCGCCACGCGACGCCATCAAGGCGAACTGCCCGACGCGCCAGTGCAGCGAAGGTGTTCCTTCCGGCGCCGCCGCGCCGCCGGCGCGGCGCGCCATCGTCACATGGGGCCGGTACGGGCGCTGGTCGCGGGCGATGCCCACTGTATCGAGCGCTGCGCCGATCGCGCCGTGCAGCGCCAGCAGGCCTGCCGGCGCCTCGTCGAGCTCCAGCACGGCAACGCCGCCATGCCACAGGGCCGGCTGCCCCAGAGTCAATTCAAAGGAGGAGAAGGGCAGCGCCAGCGCGTCGCCGAGCGCCGCGATGCGCTCGCGCGGCACGTCGCCGAGAAAGTGCAGGGTCATGTGCAGCTTCTCTGTCGCCACCGGCGACGCCGCCGCGGGCCAGCGCCAGGCGTCGCGCCACGCGGCCAGCTCGTCGCGCACGGGGCCTTGCGGCCAAAGGCCGATGAACAGGCGCTCGGTGGACATTGCGTATGCTGGAAGTGAGAGCGGTGGTGGCGATTAAAACGAGTGCTCGGGCCCCGGAAAACTGCGGTCGGTGACGGCATTCACATACGCAGTCACCGCCGCCTCGATCGAGGTCTGCCCCTCCATGAAATTTTTCACGAACTTCGCCTTACGGCCCGGGAATACGCCCAGCATGTCGTGCATCACCAATACCTGGCCCGAGCAGTCGACGCCGGCGCCGATGCCGATGGTCGGCATGGTCAACAGTTCAGTCACTTCCTTGCCGAGAGCGGCGGGGATCGCTTCGAGCACCACGATGGTGGCGCCGGCTTCCTGCAGCAGTTGGGCGTCGGCCTTCAATTGATCGGCGCCCTCGGTGGTTTTGCCCTGCACCTTGTAGCCGCCCAGCTGGTGCACCGATTGCGGCGTCAGGCCCAGGTGGGCGCAGACGGGGATGGCGCGCTCGGTGAGGAATTTGACGGTGTCGGCCAGCCAGGCGCCGCCCTCGAGCTTGACCATGTGGGCGCCCGCCTGCATCAGGGTGACCGCGTTGGCGTAGGCCGCTTCGCGGGTCGGATAGGCGCCGAACGGCAGGTCGGCGACGATCATCGCGCTCTTGGCGCCGCGCGCCACCGCCGCCGTGTGGTACGCCACTTCCTGCACGGTGACCGGCAGGGTCGAATTGTGGCCGTTGCAGACCATGCCGAGCGAATCGCCGATCAGCAGGATATGCACGCCGCAGCGGTCCATCAGCGAAGCGAAACTGGCGTCGTAACAGGTGAGCATGGTGATCGGCGTGCCGGCCGCTTTCAATGCGGCCAGCATGGGCGCGGTGACGGCCTTGGGCGGCACCACTTTGGCGGGCGCGGCCACCGCTGCCGCCGCTGGCGCCTGCTCTTTGCCCTGCATGTCGCTACCCTGTAAATAAGAAGTCATCGTGCATATCCTTCATCAGTCGAATCTGAAAAATAAAACTTGGGACGCCAGTGTAAAGCGCCGCCGCGAAACTTGCTGGCGGGCGGCCGGGCGGGCGGTCATTCGTCAATCGAGCCGTTCGATGGCCTGGTCCGCCACCAGCGGCAGCAGCGCGGCGGCAGCGCCGACGCCGGCAATGACAAGGTTCGGGGCGATCTCGCACAGGGGCGCCAGCACAAAGGCGCGCTGGTGCATGCGCGGATGCGGCACGCTCAAGTCAGGCGTGTCGATGCGCACATCGCCGTACAGCAGAATGTCCAGGTCGAGCGTGCGCGGGGCGTTGCGATAGGGGCGCTCGCGGCCGTGCGCCAGTTCGATGGCGCGAATGGCTTCGAGGAGCGCCGGCGCTGCCAGGGCGGTGTCGATGCAGGCCACCGCATTGATGTAATCATCGCCCGAGGAATCGATCGGCGCCGTTTTCCACAACGAGGAACGGGCCAGCAGGGCGGTCGCGGGCAGCGCCGACAGGCGAATCAGCGCCTCTTCGACGTTGGCGCGCGGGTCGCCCAGGTTGGCGCCAATACCTATGTAAGCAATCATGAAGCCGCGATCACTCCGCGCCGCCGCCGCCGCTTTCGGCGACAGCGCCTTCGCGCTCGCCCGGTTTTTTGGCGCGCCGCGGCGCGCGTTTTTTCCTGGCGCCCGGCGCCGGCATGCGCTCGCTGGTCAACAACTGCTCGCGTTCGGCGGCGTCGCCTTCATAAAACGCGGTCCACCACTCGCCCAGCTCCATGTCGATTTCGC
>JAQGNM010000567.1 GCA_028291845.1 Massilia sp.
CCATCACGAGATGTTCGAGTGGCATCTGTTCGACGGCGAGGCGCTGTGCGGCGCCATCCGCCTGAAAAACATCGACCGCGACGATCGCAAGGCGCAGGTCGGCTATTTTCTCGGCAGCGGCTTTGTCGGCAAGGGCATCGTCACCTCGAGCATGCGCAGCGTGATCGCCTTTTGTTTCGACACGCTGGCGCTGAACCGGCTGGAATTGCGCTGCGCGGCGGACAATCAGCGCAGCATGGCGGTGGCGCTGCGGCTCGGTTTCACTTACGAGGGCACGATGCGGCAGGACGAATTCCTGCATGGCGCATTCGTCGATCAGCATGTGTATGGCCTGTTGCGCAGCGAAGCAAGTGAGGCTTCAGGCCGGGCTTGACTGACCGCCCGCCTGCTACTTGCAAGCCTTGCTGTCGAGATCGGAAAAACTGCCCGCCTCGTCGTCGATCCTGCTTTTCTGCGCGCTGTCGATGCCGCGAAATTGATAACTGAGGCGCGCCGGCGTGCCGCCGCGCGGGGCGACGCGGGCGCTGTGCACGCCTTGTTTGACCAGCGACGCCAGCAGCGTCTGCGCCGACGCTTCCGACTTGAACACGCCCAGCGAGATGGCATACTTCATCGGCGAACTGTCGTTCATGATGAAAAAGTTGGAGACGCCCAGATTTTTCAGCTCTCCCGCCTTTTTGTCGGCGCCTTCCTTGCTGCCCTGGGAGGGAATGTAGACGATGTAACTCGACGGATCGGCGCCGCCCGAGGCGAGGCGTTTCATGCTCTCGCCCAGCTTGAGCGAGGCCAGGCGGGTCTCGAAACGGCGCCCTTCCGGTGCGCCGAAGGTGCCGATTTCCAGGCAGGCCACCGGCGCCACCGGCGCAAGCTCGGCGGCGGTAGGCGCAGCCTCGGCGACGGCGGGCGGTGGGGCGGCTGGCGCGGCCGGCGCCGGCACCAGCTGCAATTTGCCCGGGTTGAGCTGGTTCTTCAAGCGCGCCGGTTCGTGCTCTTCGCCGCGGCCGAACACGCCCTGGCTGTAGGCCAGCAGGAGCGCGTTGAGGGCGAGCAGGGACCAGAAGGCGAATTTGAGCACGGTCTATTCTTTCGAGAGAGAGGCGGCGTGCAGGCCGAGCAGCACGATGTTGTCGATCAGTCGATGAGGCACCCGCAGCGCGGGCGCGACGAAGCGGGCGGCGCCGCCCGACAGCAGGCAGTGCTCGGCTTGCAGCTGCGCCACCGCCCGTTCGATGGCGCCGGCCTGGGCGGCCACGCAGCCGGCGACGATGGCGTCGTCGGTGTTGTCGGCAAAGCCAGCCGGCAGCGCGGCGTTTTCGCTTTTTTCACCTTTTTCACCTACTTGCGGCAGCTGCGCCGTGTTCCTCGCCAGCGATGATGCCATCAAGCCCAGGCCCGGCAGGATCATGCCGCCGATAAAACGGCCGCCGGCGTCGATGGCGTCGACCGTGGTGGCGGTGCCGCAGGTGGCGACGATGACGGCGCGGCCGGGGTACACAGTGCGGGCGCCGATGGCCGCGGCGAAGCGGTCGCTGCCCAGTTGATGGGGATCGCGGTAGCCGTTGACCAGGCCCGCGCGCGCTTGCGTGGAGGTGAACGCGGCTATGCTCACGCCAGGAGCCAGTTGCGCCAGCTGCGCCGCCACGCGCGCCGCCACGGCGGCGCCGGCCACGTTCGACATCAGCGCGCGGGTCGGCAGCAGGCCGCTGTCGCGCCAGGCGCCGGCCAGGCTGTCGATGTCGGCATGCGCGACGGCGCCGGATGCGACCCAGTCGCCGGCGGCGGCATCAAAAGCGGCGAGCGCCCACTTGATGCGCGTGTTGCCGGCGTCGATCAGCAGCTGCATATGCTAGAAGGTGTCGAGGCGCAGCGAGACGTCGCCGGCGGCGACCGCCACGCGGCCCGCTGCGGTGTCGAGCAGCAGGCGGCCGTGGTCGTCCACTCCGGCCGCCGTCCCCTGCTGCAGGGTGGCGCCATTGTCGACGATGCGCACGCTCTGGCCGGCCCAGGCGTGCAGCCGGTTCCAGCGCGCGGCGAAGTGAGAAAAGCCGTGGCGGTCGAATTCGAGCAGCGCCGTGGCGAGCGCGTCGAGCAGCGCCGCCAGCAGGGCGTTGCGGTCCATCCGCGCCAGCCATGGCGCGGCGGCCACCTCGCGGCCGATTTTTTGTTCGAGTTGCTGGGGCATGATGAGGTTCAGGCCGATACCGATCACGGCGACGGTGGTGGCGCCGGACGCGCCGGGACTGTTCTGCGTCTCGATCAGGATGCCGGCCAGCTTGGCGCCGTCTTTTAATATGTCGTTCGGCCACTTCAGCTGCACCTGCACGCCCTGGTGCGCCAGCGCCTCGGCCAGCGCCACGCCGACCGCCAGTGGCAGGCCGAGCAGGCGCTGGGCGCCCCCCGTAAAACGCCAGGCCAGCGAAAAGGTCAGCGAGTTGCCCGCTTCGGACAGCCAGCTGCGGCCGGCGCGGCCACGCCCGGCGGTTTGATGTTCGGCCACCAGCAGCAGCGGTGCGCGCAAGGTGCCGGCGGCGCCGCGCGCGATCAGGTCGGCGTTGGTCGAGCCGGTTTCATGGACCACCTCGATGGCGACGCTTGCCGAGGCCGGGGCGGCGCGATGGGCCGCGATGGCCGCGGACGACAGACTGGCGGCTTGTTCGCTCACTGCTCCGTCACTCACTGCTTATTTCTTTTCCGCGGCTTTTGGGGCGCTTTTCTCCGCCTTCGCCTTGGCCACCAGGAAGTCCATCACCTTCAGGGCGCCTTGCTGCAATTGCTCTTCGGATTGCAGGCTCTGGTCGCCTTCACCGGCCTGCGAGGGCGAGGTCATGTAGCGGCCGTCGATGGCCACCATCGGCCACTGGTCGATGCGGTACGAGCCCATCATGGCGGCGGCGCGGCGCAGCTTGGCCTGCACGCCGAACGAGTTCCACGCCTCGATGAATTTGGCGCGGTCGATGCCGGCCTTTTGCGCCCAGTCGAATGCCGCTTCCTCGGTGGCCAGGCGGTTGCGCTCGACGTGCATGGCGTCGAACACTTTTTGGTGGTACTGCTCGACCGCGCCGAGCGCCTCCAAAGTATAAAAAATGCGCTGCTGGATGGCGACGGAACCACCGCTGGCCACGTGCACGCGTTTGAAGACGATGTTGGCGCCGTTCTTTTTCACCCAGGCCTGCAGCGGCGCTTCGAAGCGGGCGCAGTGCGGGCAGTAATAGGCGAAAAATTCGGTCACTTCGACCTTGCCGGCGGCGTCGGTGTTCTGCGCTTCGGGAAGCGTCGTGTAGTCGGCGCCGTTCTTGAAATCCGCGGCGGAGACGCTGGTTGCGACCAGGGCGGCGGTGGCGAGTACGGCAGCTTGCAACAGCTTCGAGATCAAACGCATGAGATAAAACCCTTATTTTTGGTTGCGCACGATGGCGACATCGACACCGGCGTCGATCAGTTTGGCGCGGGCGCGGTTCATGGTTTCCACCTGGCCGTACGGGCCGACGCGCACGCGGTGCAGCACGCCGGCGTCGCTGGTGCGGTCGGAGATGGACGCTTCGAAGCCGAGCAGCGCCAGCTTGGCGCGGGTGCTTTCGGCATCGCTCATTTCGCGGAAGGCGCCGGCCTGCAGGAAGTACACGACCTTCGCATCGTCGGCCGCTTCGGCGCGGGCGGCGGCGACCCGGGCCAGCTCATGGTCGGCGGCCACCGCCGCTTTCGACGGCTTCGGCTCGGCCGGCTCTTTCAGGCCGGCGATGACCTTGCCGAGCGGGTCGGCGTCGGCCGCCGGCGCGGCCGGAGCAGCAGGGGCGGCAGGGGAAACGACGGCCGGCTTGGCTTTGTCCGCAAACTGTTTGTTCGCTTCGCGCACCGATTCCTTGTTGCCGTACATCGGCTTGTTCGGATCGCTGACCTGGCCAGGCGCGGCATCAAGCCGCGCCGGCTTGGCCTGCTTGTCGGTGAATGGCGTGGCGCCCTTGGTGATGGCCAGCGCCACGGCGACGGCGATGCCGAGACCGATGATCAGGCCGATGATCAGGCCGGTGAGGGTGGAGCCTTGCTGGCGCGCGGGCCGTGTCGCGGTAGACGTGATTCGCATGGTTGCCTTGAGGTGAAATGAAGCTTGCTTACATCTGCTCCGGCGCCGAAACGCCGATCATCGCCAGGCCGTTGCGCAGCACCTGGCGGGTCGCCACCACCAGCGCCAGGCGCGCGCGCTTGAGCGTTTCATCGTCCACCAGCACTTTTTCGGCGAAATAAAAGCTGTGCAGATTGGCCGCCAGTTCGCGCAGGTAGAACGCCACCTGGTGCGGACTCAGCTCGACCTGGGCGCGCGCCAGCATTTCCGGGTAGGCGGCCAGGGTCGCCAGCAGCGCCGTCTCCGAAGGCGCGGTCAGCGGCGACAGGTCGGCATCGATCAGCGAGGCTTCATCGCCGCCGGTCCACAGCGACAGCATCTTGCAGATGCGCGCGTGGGCGTACTGCACGTACAGCACCGGGTTTTCATCGCCTTCCTTGAGGGCGACGTCGACGTCGAAGACGAATTCGGTGTCGGCCTTGCGCGAGATGAGGAAGAAGCGCACGGCGTCGCGGCCGCGCTCGATGTCGCCGTTGCCGGACCATTCGATCAGGTCGCGCACGGTGACGTAGGAGCCGGCGCGCTTGGAGATCTTGACTTCCTCGCCGTCTTTCATCACGGTGACCATCTTGTGCAGCACGTAGTCGGGATAGCCCTGCGGGATGCCAACGTCCAGCGCCTGCAGGCCGGCGCGCACGCGGGCGATGGTGCCGTGGTGGTCGCTGCCCTGCACGTTGATGGCTTGCGAAAAGCCGCGCTGGAACTTGTTGACGTGGTAGGCCACGTCCGGCAGGAAGTAGGTGTAGGTGCCGTCGGACTTGCGCATCACGCGGTCCTTGTCGTCGCCGTACTCGGTGGTGCGCAGCCACAGGGCGCCGCCTTCCTCGAACGTCTTGCCGGAAGCGATCAGGGCGTCGACGGTCTGTTCGACTTTGCCGTCCTTGTACAGCGACGACTCGAGAAAATAATTGTCGAACTTGACGCCGAAGGCTTGCAGGTCGATGTCCTGCTCGTTGCGCAGGTAAGTGACGGCGAAGGCGCGGATCGAGTCGATGTCGTCGACATCTCCGCTGGCGGTGACGGCGGCGCTGTCGCTGCAGGCAACGGTCTTGCGCGCCTTGAAGTCGGCGGCGATATCGGCGATGTAGTCGCCGTTGTAGGCCGACTCGGGCCATCCCTGGTCGCCCGGCGCAAACCCTTTCAGACGCGCCTGTACCGAGTTGGCCAGGGTCTGGATCTGCACCCCGGCATCGTTATAGTAAAACTCGCGGGTGACCTGGTAGCCTTGCGAAATGAACAGCGAGGCCATGGCGTCGCCCAGCGCGGCCTGGCGGCCGTGGCCGACGTGCAGCGGGCCGGTCGGGTTGGCCGAGACGAATTCGATGACGACGCTTTTGCCTGCTCCGGCGGTGCCGCGGCCGAAGCGCTCGCCCTGCTCGATGATGGTGCGCACCACCGCCTGCTTGGCGCTGGCGGCCACGCGCAGGTTGATGAAGCCGGGGCCGGCGACATCGGCCGATTCGACCAGCGCGGCGGCGGCCGGATCGGCCATGACGGCGGCGACAATTTTATTGGCCAGTTCGCGCGGATTCATTTTCAGCTGCTTGGCCAGCTGCATGGCGATGTTGCAGGCGACGTCGCCGTGGGACGGATCGCGCGGGCGCTCGAGCACCACGGTCGGCGCCAGCCCGGTGCCGGCAATCTCGCTGCCAGCAAGAATTGGGGTGAGGGCGGCCTGGATCAGGGCGGCGATGTCATTTTTTTGTTGGGCGAGCATGTGAAAGCATTCGGTCAGGGTGAATCAGAGAAAGCGGGCGCCGTCCGGTGCAATCAGCATGCTGTCGGCCGGCGCGCAAAGCATCCCCATTATAGCGGTTTGGCGCTGCTGAAATGTGTTGCCTAATGTAAAGGCGACGCAAACTTTTACCGTATCCGGCGCTATAAAAGCTGTGCTTTGCGCGGTGCAACGGGCAGACCCGTTAAAATGGCGCCTTTCTCCTTGCCCGCGGCCCTGTCCGGTCTGCCGCGCGCCCATGCAAAAGATTCCCATGACAGCCAAGCGCCCGACACTTTCGATCAAATCCGCCGCCGCTGGCAGTGCCGCACCCGACAAGCGCGCCGCTCCCAGCCGGGAAGGCGCCAGCAAGTGGGGCGGGCCG
>JAQGNM010000570.1 GCA_028291845.1 Massilia sp.
TCCTGCTCCTGCTCCATCCAGTCCATGGTGGCGGCGCCGTTGTGCACTTCGCCGAGCTTGTGGTTGACCCCGGTGTAGAACAGGATGCGCTCGGTGGTGGTGGTCTTGCCCGCGTCGATGTGGGCGCTGATGCCGATATTGCGATAGCGCTCGATGGGGGTTTTGCGGGTCATCACCAGCTCCTTGAAATGCAAACGGAATTCGGACGCGGCAGAACCTTTATCTTAGACCTGTCGTGCGCGCATATCCAGCGATATGCGCGGCACACGGCGACGGGCGCGGCATCAGCCGTGCGAGTGATGAGTCCTGGTCAGCTTGCGCATCAGCGGCAGCGCCGCCAGCGCGATCAGGGTGCAGGCGATCGCGCCGATGCCCAGTTTGTTGAACAGGCTGGTATAGATCGGCAGGGTCTGCACTGGATCGACCATATCGCGCGGCACGCTGGCCAGGTTGGCGACCACCCCGCCCAGGTACTGCGAAATGCCGACGGCGACAAAGTACGCGCCCATCATGAAGCCGCCCATGCGCGCCGGCACATAGCGGGCGATCATGGCCAGGCCCAGCCCCGACACCAGCAGTTCACCCAGCGAATAGCAGCCGTAGCCGATGATCATCACCCACGACGAGGTCTTGCCGCCGACCGCGAACTGGCCGGCAATGCCGTAGACAAAAAAGCCGACCGCGACCATGGCGAAACCGAGGGCGAATTTGGCGGCGATCGACAAGTCGCGGCCACTGCGGCCGGCGACGCTGTAAATACCGGCCAGCACGGGGCTGAGCAACATGATCCAGATGGCGTTGAGCGCCTGGAACTGGGCGGGCGACCAGGTGAACAGGTGGGCGCCGAACAGATTGAAGTCCAGATCGACGTTGCGCAGTGCAAACAGCGACAAGGAGGTCGACATCTGCTGATAAAAAATGAAAAAGAACACGGTCTGCAGGGTCAGCACCAGCGCGGCGATCAGGCCGGCGCGCTCGTTGGCCTGGCTGGTGCGGATCAGGTGGATGAAAATGCCCAGCACCACAAAGCCGGCGATGTAGACAAAGGCGCGGGCAATGCTCTGGTATTGCAGGATGACGGCCGAGGCGCCCACCATCAGCACGCCGGCGCCCAGCACCATCAGCAACTTGTCGATCCGCACCGGCAACTGGTCGGGGTTTGAACCGATATGGGCGATGGTGCGGCGCGCAAAACCGAGGTTGAGTAAACCGATGATCAGGCCGACCGAGCAGACGGCAAACGCCGCGTGCCAGCCGAGGCCGTCGCCGTAGTTGGCGTTGACATAGTCCTTGATCCACGGCGTGGCCAGCATCGACACCGTCGAGCCGACGTTGACCGCCATGTAGTACAGGGTAAAAGCGCTGTCGATTTTGGAGTCGTCGCCTTCATAGATCTTGCGCACCATGTTGGCGGTGTTCGGCTTGAACAGGCCGTTGCCGACCACGACCACGCCGAGCGCGGAGAAGATGAACCAGGTGTTCTGGGTCGGCACCGCCATCAGGGCGTAGCCGAGCGAAAGAATCATGGCGCCGATCTGCATGCAGCGGCGCGTGCCCAGTACCTTGTCGCCGATCCAGCCGCCAATTGCCGGAGATACATAGATGAGGGCGGCGCAGGCGCTCCACACCAGGTTGGCTCGGCTGTCGTCGAAGCCGAGCCGTTGCACCAGGAAATACACGATCAGCGCCTGCATGCCGTAGTAGCCGAAGCGCTCCCACAGTTCGATCATGGCGATGGTGGAAAACGAGCGGGTCTGGGTGTAGCCGGCGGCGCCGGCCGCGGCAGGGGGCGACGCGGGCGCGGGTTGAGCGTGTGTTTGCATGTCCGAAGGTGCCTATGTGGTTGATATCGGCGCGCATGCCCGGATGGCGGACGGCGCGGCGCTGGCCGGGTCGTGGTATGACCCAGCGCAATTATCAGGCATAGCCGGCAGCGGCGGCAATCGAAGAGTTGGCCGGTCGAGCAATATCAACGGCGCTCGGTGGCGCCACCGGTTCAACTCTCGACGATGATCTCTTCGATCACTTCGATCGAGGTCGGCTTGGTCAGGTGCATGTCGAAACCGGCGCTCTTGGCGCGCGCGCGGGTCGCTTCGTCGCGCCAGGCGGTCAGCGCCACGATGCGCACCGTTTCCAGGCCGGCGATCTGGCGCATGGCGACCGCCACTTCGAAACCGTTCATGCCCGGCATGCCGATGTCGAGAAACACCACGTCGGGATGCTGCTGCT
Organism: Massilia sp.; assembly: GCA_028291845.1. Lineage (GTDB taxonomy): Bacteria > Pseudomonadota > Gammaproteobacteria > Burkholderiales > Burkholderiaceae_D > JAFCUW01. The sequence goes on from JAQGNM010000570.1 coordinate 2,230, forward strand.
CGGCGACGCGCAAGCCCTCGATGCCGCTGTGAGCGGCGACGGCGTCGTGGCCCAGCAGGGACAGGATGGCGACCAGGGTATCGGCGGCGTCGGCGTTATCGTCGATCACCAGCACACGGCGGTTCGGCACGGTGTTGGAAAGATTGTCTGCGGGGGGATTAATTGGCATATAAAACTCTGCATCAGCTCGACCGGGTCGGTCGATGGTCTAACAAACGGGCAGAGTTTTGGCCGGGAATATGCGCGATATTCTGGGCCTTCTGAAGGCGGATCACGCAATGGCCGTACTGTAACATAAATTGTGCGCAGGATAGTCGATCCGATTGTATCCGTGTCTTATCCTGCGCACACTGCAACAGGTAGGGCTGTCCTGCCTGCCGTTTCGCTCAGTGTTTCTGCTGCTGCTTGGCGCCGCCGCCGGCCCCATGGTCGGTGCCGGCCTTGGTGCGGCTCTTGTCGTCGCCCGAGCTCTTGTCCTTGGCGCCGCTGTTGCTGGCGGCTTTATCCGCTTCGGTGCGGGCGTCGGACTGCTTGTTTTGCGATACGGTCTTGTTGGCGTTGCTCATGGTGCTCTCCTAAAAGGTTCTACAGAATGTTCGGTGAGCCCACTATAGGCGATTGCCACGGCACCGTATGTGCGTTGTTCAACCAAAGTCAGCGTCCCAGCACGCTGCGGCACAGGGCCGGCAGCGCCGCCGGATCGATCTGCGCCAGTCCGAGCAGCGGCCACAGGGGCGCCAGCGCCGCCGCCAGGCCAAGCACCAGCAGGCATTCGGGCCAGCGCCGCCGCAGCCAGCCGCGCGCCGGCATCATCCGTCCCATATGCTTCGGCGCCGTCATGGCCGCCGCGCCGGGCTGCGAAACCAGGCCCAGCCCAGTCCCAGCATCAGCGCGCCCCACAAAAGAAAACCGGCATCCCACAGCCAGCGCTGGTCGATCGCCACCAGTTCATTGACGCGGTGAACGCCCAGCACCACGTGGTCGGCCACCCCTTCAACCAGATTGAACAAGCCCCATCCCATCAGGGCGCTGGCGGCCAGGCGGCGCAGCGACTTGACCGGTCGGCCGCGGCGCGCGGCGCGCACGAAACCATACACGGCGAGCACCAGCACGCTCCACGTCAGGCTGTGGAAGATGCCGTCCCACAGGGTATTCAGGCGCAGGTTCGGCAAGTTGTCGGGCGGATACCACCCCGAGACCATGTGATGCCATTGCAGCAACTGGTGAAACACGATGCCGTCGAAAAAGCCGCCGAATCCGATACCGAACAAAATGCCTGCCCAGAGCGGAAAGCCGCCTTGCGTGCCCGCTTCCTGCACCAGGCTGCCGTTGCGCCCGCTATCCCGCCTGTGCCGCATGCCGCCTCCATATCGGCCCGAGGATGAGCCATGCCCTATCCTATATTGTCGGTTTCGATCGGCGCGCACATTAGTGGTATTGCAAACGCACAAGCTGTCAATCCTGCCGGTGGCCGCGCCGCCACGGCGCCGCTACTGTGCAGCTATTTTTCATGCACAGGAGACGCCCATGCCCTTCCATGCGGGATTCGATGCCGCGGTCTACTCCGGCGACGCCAGCATGGCCTGGCTGAAAGCGCATTCCAACCTGGCCTGGTGCGGCTATTACCTGTCGCCGGCGCCGAATCTGCTGCCGGCCGCCAATTCCTGGCGCGGCCGGCGCGCCGCGCTGGCGCCGGCCTGGGGCCTGGCGCCGTGTTACGTGGGCCAGCAGGCCCGCCACGGCGCCAGCGCGATCTCGGCCATCCTCACCTTCATCCAGGGCTGCACCGACGGCCAGCAGGCGGTCGATAACGCGCGGCGCGATGGCTTTGCGCGTGGCACCTACCTGTACCTGGACTGGGAAGACGGCGGCGCCTTATCGAATGATAGCCAGCAATACGTCAGCGGCTGGATGGTGACCGTGCATGCGCGCGGCTTCGGCGCCGGTTTGTACTGTTCGCACCGCCTGGCGGACAGCTTCGCGCAGCTGTTCGCCAGGCTGGATCCGAAGCTGGCGGTGCGCTTCTGGTGCTGGGCCGTCAGCAGCAGCGCCGAGCACCCCCTGCAAGAAACTTTGGACGGGCTACCGCGCAGCGATCCGGCCGGCTGCGGCTACGCGCCGGCCATGATGTGGCAGCGCGAGCAGAACGCATATTTCGTCACCCCGGCCGGCGCGCCGCAGGCCGGCCAGCGCATCGTCATCGACGTCGACACGGCGCGGCTGGCCGATCCGGGCGCGCCATGATCACGGCGCCCGGTACAGCTCATACAGGGGCCAGCGCAAGCCGACCGGCCGCACGTCCAGGCGCAGGCGGTACACCGAATATGCTTCCGAGGTGGCCGAGACGTAGCCGGTGCTGGCCGGGGTACGGCTGAAGCGAAACTCGAAGCCGGGCGCTCCGCCTGCCTCTCCGGGCCCCGCAAAGGCCAGGCCGATGGCGGCCGCCTGGTTGCTGTCGACCAATTTCGACATCAGGTCGACCACGCTGGTATTGCCCAGGATGTCCGCACTGAACAAAGCGGTGGTGTATTCCGGCTGGTTCGGGTCGACCTTGCCGTCGACCTTGTCCGCCGACGGCGTCAGCATGCCCGTGGCGAGGTTGACGCGGTCGCCGTGGTCGAGGTAGCTGATGATGGCATTGCTCACATTAAAAGCAGGCACGGCCGCATCGACCCGGGCCTGATCGAGTTCCAGCAAGATCACGCCCTTGTAGCCGATCACCTCTGCGTCCCTGCCCGGCCCCACCACCAGAGCGGTGTTTTCATCGATGCCGATACCGCGCCGGTAGCCTTTGCTGAGCATCAGCGGCAGCATGCGGGCAAAGCGGCCGCGCACCAGCAAATGCTGGTCGACGAACACGTCGTCGCCGATGAAGCCCAGGCCGGGCGCCATCACGCCGCCCTGGCCGACGCCGCGTTGCAGTATCGACAGCACGGAACCGGCGTTGTCGAACATTGTCGAACTCATCACGGCGGCGCCGGCGCTGGTGCCGGCGATCACGCCGCCGCGCTTGTACAGGCGCCAGATGGCGTCGAGCACGGCGGAATTGCTGCCATCAGGATTGCGCAAGGTGGCGACGATGCGTGCCTGGTCGCCGCCCAGAAAGTACACGCCGCCGGCGCCGTCGATCTGCGCGGCCAGCGCGGCGTCGTTGGCGGCCTTGCGCACGTCGCCCGGCAGTTTCGGCGACAGCGGCAACAGGAAGGCCGCCGCGCCGTAGCTATTGAGCGCACGTACCCAGGTGGCGCCGGAACGGGCCGGGTTGCCGGCGGCGGCGGGAATCACGGCGATGCGCGCACCCTTGCCGCCGGCCAGGGCGACCAGCCGATCCCAGACCACCGTATTGTCGGCGCGTAAGGCGCCGCCGGCGATCAGCAAGTTGCCGTCGGCGAAGGCGGCGCTGGCGCTGCACAGCAGCCCTGCGGCGAGTACGAAACGGCCCAGCAAGCGCTTACCGATGTTACCGATCCCGATCATGCGTGTCCTCTGATGTGATGTTTTCAATCGGCCAGCGCGGCGCCTGCCTGCATCGCCGCCAGTTCCGCCTCGCTGAACCCGGCGCGCCGGCGCGCCTCCATATTAAACGGCCCGCGCAGCACCGGTGCGGCGTACTGCAGCGCCAGCGCCGCGTAGGTGGCGCCCGGCGCCAGGCCGCGCTGGCCGCACAGGTAGCCGTACCAGCGGTTGCCGATGTCGACATGGCCGACCTCGTCGCGCAGGATGATGTCGAGAATCGCCGCGGCGGCCAGGTCGCCGGCCTGGGCCAGCTTGGCGCGCAGCGGCGGAATCGCGTCCAGCCCGCGTGCCTCCAGGGTACGCGGCACCAGCGCCATGCGCGCCAGCACGTCGCCGCTGGTCTTGGCGACCATTTCCCACAAGCTGTCGTGGGCCGGAAAGTCGCCGTACTCATGCCCCAGCAGCTGCAAATGCGCCACCAGCATGGTGTAGTGGCCGGCCTCCTCGGCCGCCACCCGCATCCAGTCGGTGTAGTAGCTTTGCGGCATGCCGGCGAACCTGGCGACGGCGTCGAGCGCCAAATTCATGGCGTTGAACTCGATGTGCGCCAGCGCGTGGATCAGCATGGCGCGGCCCTCCACCGTCACCATCGAGCGCCGTCCGACCAGGCGCGGGGCCACCAGTTCGGGCAAGGCGGGACGGCCGGGGATGGCGGCGGCAATCGCGCCGCTCATTGCGAGCGCCGCCTGCGGATCGGCGGCAATGGCGTCGTCGGCAAGCAGTGCGGCAAGCGCGGCCACGCCGGCGGTCTTGACGGCGGGATCGCGTTCGAGCAGACAATCGAGGGCGCGGGAGCGCAGCTCGGGGGTATCGGCCATGGGTGCTTTCGGTCGGGGAATGGCCGGCAGTGTAACGCATCGCCCCGCATGTCTGCCGGGCACGCCATATAATAGCGCCTGTC
>JAQGNM010000577.1 GCA_028291845.1 Massilia sp.
GTCGCGCGCGCACTGATCGAACAGGGTCTCGATGCCATGGGCTTGCCTTTCATCATGACCAAGACCGGTAAGGAAGCCTGGGACCAGTTACATGTCATCGCCAACCAGGCCGAAGCCGACGGCCGCACCGTCTACGACCGCGTGGCGCTGGTGTTGACCGACCTGGAAATGCCGGAGATGGACGGTTTCACCCTGACCCGCTCGATCAAGAAAAGCAACCGTTTCAAGGATTTGCCGGTGTTGATCCACTCCTCGCTGTCGGGCACCACCAACGAAGAGCACGTCAAATCGGTCGGCGCCGACGCCTACGTGGCGAAGTTCAATGCCGACGAACTGGCGGCGGCGCTGCGCTCGGTGCTCAAGGGCTGAAACGAGATTCGTCCCCCGAGAAGCGCGCCCGCCACGGGCGCGCTTTTTTTTGCCTGTTCTTACCTCTGTTTGCCTGTGTTTGCCTGTTGCAGAAAACAGCGGATCACTTTGGCAAGCAAACCTCGGGGCGCGCCCGCCGCCGGTGTACCAGTCCATACATCATCGGCAACAGCAACAAGGTCAGCGCCGTCGACGACAACACCCCGCCGATCACCACGGTCGCCAGCGGCCGTTGCACCTCCGCACCGCTGCTGGTGGCAATCGCCATCGGCAGGAAGCCGAGCGAGGCCACCAGCGCCGTCATCAACACCGGCCGCAAGCGTCCCAGCGCGCCGCTGCGTACGGCGTCCTCGAGCGGCATGCCCTGCTCGCGCAAGGATCGTATGAAGGCAACCATTACCAGGCCATTGAGCACCGCCACCCCGGACAGGGCGATAAAACCCACCGCCGCCGAAATCGACATGGGGATGCCGCGCGCCCACAGCGCGACCACGCCGCCGGTCAGGGCGAAGGGGATGCCGGTGAACACCAACAAGCCATCCTTGTAATTCTTGAACATCATGAACAGCAAGGCGAACACCAGCGCCAGCGAAGCCGGCACGACGATGCGCAAGCGCCTGGCGGCCGCCTGCAGATTGTCGAACTGGCCGCCCCAGGCCACCCAGTAGCCGGCCGGCACCGGCGCCGCCTTTAACAGCCGCTCTTGCGCCTCGGCGACAAACGAGCCGATATCGCGCCCGCGGACATTGGCGCTGACCACCACCCGGCGTTTGCCCTGCTCGCGGCTGAGCTGGTTGGGTCCGGGCGCAAGCTCGAAACTGGCAATGTCGGCCAGGGTGACGTAATTGCTGCGTGCGCCCTCCTGCCCCGGCGCCGTGGTCTTCGGCAAGGGCACCGGCAAGCGTTTCATCGCTTCGATGTCGGAGCGCACGCCCTCCGGCAAGCGCACGGTGATATCGAAGCGGCGGTCGCCCTCGAACACGCTGCCGGCGGTTCTTCCCGCCGTCGCCGTGGCGATCGTTTCCTGCACGTCGAGAATATTCAAGCCGAGCCGGGCGGCGCGTTCGCGGTCGATGCGGATCTGCAGCATCGGCAAACCGCTGCTTTGCTCGACCTTGACCTCGCTGGCGCCCGGCACCTGCCGCACCACCGCCGCGATCGCTGCCGCCGTGCTGTCGAGCACGGCGAGATCATCGCCGAACACCTTGATGGCAACATCGCTGCGTACGCCGGAAATCAGTTCGTTCACGCGCAGCTGGATCGGCTGGCTGAATTCATAGCTGTTGCCGGGCAATTGCTCGACCGTTTCCTGTATGGCAGCCAGTAATTGTTCGCGGGTTTTCTTCGGCTTCGGCCATGTGCTCTCCGGGTGAAGCATGATATAGCCGTCTGAAATATTCGGCGGCATCGGATCGGAGGCGATTTCGGCGGTGCCGGTACGGGCGAACACAGTGGCGATTTCCGGGAATTGTCGCTTCAAGGTGCTCTCGATCTGCTGCTGCATCTTCACCGACTGGGTCAGGCTGGTGCCCGGGATACGCACGGTCAACACCGCAAAATCGCCCTCGTTCAGGTTCGGCACGAATTCGCTGCCCAGCCGCGTGGCCACCAGGATAGCCAGGCCCAGCACCAGGCCGGCAAATGTAAAAGTCACCGCCTGGTTCGCTGTCACGTAGTCGAGTGCACGGGCATAACGGGGCTGGGCGGCGCCCATCAGGCGGCCCTCGCCTTCGGCCACCGACTTGCCGATGAACAGTGCGACCGCCGCCGGCACGAAGGTGAACGACAGGATCATCGCACCGAGCAGCGCGGTCACCACCGTGAACGCCATCGGATGAAACATCTTGCCCTCGACGCCCGTGAGCACGAAAATCGGCAGGTAGACGATCATGATGATGGCCTGGCCGAACAGCAAGGGGCGGCGCGCTTCGCTGGCGGCAAGCATCACTTCGGCAAGCCGCTCAGGCAGTGTCAGCCGCCGTCCCCGTGCGGCCTGTGCGTGCGCCAGCCGGCGCACGCAGTTTTCCACGATCACCACTGCGCCGTCGATGATGATGCCGAAGTCGAGCGCGCCCAGGCTGAGCAGGTTGGCGCTGACCTCGTTGGCCACCATGCCGGTGAACGTGAACAGCATGGCAAACGGGATCACCATCGCGGTGATCAGGGCGGCGCGGATGTTGCCCAGAAAAACAAACAGCACCGCCACCACCAGGACCGCCCCTTCCAGCAAATTGTTTCTGACCGTGCCGATGGCCTTTTCCACCAGCACGGTGCGGTCGTAGACGGTGACCGCGCGCACGCCCTTTGGCAGGCTGCGGTTGATCTCGACCATCTTGCTGTCGACAGCCAGCGACACTGCGCGGCTGTTCTGGCCGATCAGCATGAACACCGTGCCGAGCACCACTTCGGCGCCATCCTTGGTGGCGGCGCCCGTGCGCAGCTCGCGGCCGACGCCGACCTCGGCAACGTCGGCAATCCGGATTGCCACCCCGTCGATGGTCGCGATGACGATGTTTTGCATGTCGGCGGTGGTTTGCACCTGGCCTGGGGCGCGCACCAGGTATTGCTCGCCCTCTTTTTCGATGTAGCCGGCGCCGACGTTGGTGTTGTTGCGCTCGAGCGCCGCCCACACGTCGGCAAGGCTGAGGCCGTAGGAAGCGAGCCGCGCAGGATTGGGCGCCACCAGGTATTGCTTGTTGTAGCCGCCGATGGAATTGATGTCGGTCACCCCGGCCACATTGACCAGTTGCGGCTTGATGATCCAGTCCTGGATTTCGCGCAGGTCGACCGGGGTGTAGGCGCTGCCGTCGGGCTTCCGCGCGGCGGGGTCCGCTTCGACCGTCCACAGGTAAATTTCCGACAGGCCGGTGGCGATCGGCCCCATCCTCGGCGACACGCCGGCCGGCAAACTCTCGCGCGCATCCTGCAGGCGCTGGCTGACCAGCTGACGGGCAAAGTGGATGTCGGTGCCATCCTTGAACCCCACCGTCACCTGCGACAGGCCGTAACGCGACAGCGAGCGGGTCTGCTCGAGGCGCGGCAAGCCGGCCATCAGGGTTTCGATGGGAAAGGTGATGCGCTGTTCGGCTTCCAGCGGCGAATAGCCGGGCGCCGCCGTGTTGATTTGCACCTGCACATTGGTGACGTCAGGCACGGCATCGATCGGCAGCCGCTGATAATTGAATATGCCGAGCGCCGCCATGGCGGCCACCGCGAACATCACCAGCCAGCGGTGCTCGATCGAGGCGGCGATGATGCGGTTGAACATACCGGTGCCGGGATCAATCCTCATGGCCGGCCTCGCCCTTGCCCTGCTCGGCCTTGATGCTGAAACTGCCGGCGGCTGCATACGCCTGCCCGGCGGCAAGACCGCCGGTGATCTCGACCATCCTGCCGTCGGTGCGGCCGACGCTCACAGGCTGGGCTACAAAACCGCCATCGGTCTTGCGGTAGACGATCTGCCGGCCGTCGACATTCTGCAAAGCCTGTTTCTCCACCGCCACCGCCACCGCGGCGGCGCCGGTGACGATGTCGACGTCGACAAACAAGCCCGGGCGCCAGGCCAGTTGTGGGTTGGCAAGCACCACCCGCGCCCGCGCCGAGCGGGTCTGCTCGCCGATCACGGCGCTGACAAACGACACCTTGCCAGCCGCGACCGCACTGGACGCCGTCGAGCGCAGGATCGCCGGCGTCCCCACGCGCACGATTTCCAGGTCCTTGGCCGGCACCACCACCTCGGCCCAAACGGTCGACAGGTCGGACACGGTGAACACGCGGGTGTCGGCGCCGATCGATTCACCTGGCGTGATATGTTTTTCGACGATCAAGCCGTCGAAGGGCGCGCGGATTTCCAGGCGGTTGAGGGGACCGCCGCGGCCAGCCACCCCCAGCGCCTGCAGTTTCTGGCGCGCGTTAAGCAACGCGATTTCGGCCTCGCGCAGCGCCTGCTCGGCTTTCATAAAATCCTGCCGCGCCGATATTTTCTCTTCCCACAAGGTTTTTTCGGTGGCGTACAGGGCGCGCGCATACTTCAGCCCTTGCTCGCTGGCCGCCACGGCGCTGCGCTGTTCGGCCACCGCCGCGCTTGCGACGCTGGCCATCAGCTGCCCCTTGCGCACCTTGTCGCCCAGCTGGGCCGCCACTTGCAGGGCGATGCCATCCACCCGCGCGGTCAGGTGCGCGGTGCGGTCCTCGTTGAATTTCACTTCGCCCGGCATGCGAATGAAAGTGTCGATGTGGACCGGGCCGGCCGTCTTGACGGCAATGGCGGCCGCGGCGATCTGGGCATCGGTGAAGGCGATGGTGCCGGCATGCGAGTCGCCGGGCGCTTGTTTGGCGGGTTCGGCATGTTCGGCATGTTCGGCAGAATTCGCGGGCGGGTTCGCGCGGTCGCGCAGGATCACGCCTGCGGCCAGGGCCAATGCGATGGCGACCATGGCGGCGATAGGAATAACTTGCTTGTTCATGGGGTGGTCCCTGTAAGGATGGCAATGTCGAAGGCAGCGCGGTGCGCCTCGCCGACCGCCTTGACATATTGCTGTCTGGAGTTAAGCAAGCTGCGCTGGGCGTCCAGCACGTCGAGATAGCTGAACTTGCCCGCTTCGAAGCCGCGGGTGACGGCATCGAAGGCGCTGCCGGCGCGCGGCAGGATGTCGGCGTCGATCACGGCCACTTCGCGCAGCGCCGCCGCCAGCCGCGAATGCGCCTGTTCGAGGTCGAGCCGCAGCCTGGCGGCGGCCGCCGTCTGCTGGTCGCGCGCCTGGTCGAGCCGGCTGAGCGCCGCCCGCACCGCGCCGGCGTTGCGGTCGAACAGGGGCAGCGGCACCGACAGCCCCAGCACCAGCTGGCGGCCGCCATCGTCAGTCCCCGCGCTGCGTTCGCGCTTGCTTCCGAGTAGCACCGTCAAGTCCGGCGTGCGGCGCGCCAGTTCCACCTGCGACAGCGCGGCGCGGCGCGCCACTTCCAGCCGCGCCTGGGCCAGCGCGGGCGCCTCGTCGAGTTTGCGCATCAGCTCGGCCAACACGGGCAAGCGCGGCAAGGGGGCGTGCGCCGCGGCCACGCTGTCGAAAGCGGGCGCGTCAGGCGGCAGCAAGGCGCGCAGGCGCTGGCGGGCCA
>JAQGNM010000585.1 GCA_028291845.1 Massilia sp.
GCGCCCCACAGGCCGATCCAGCCGTGGGTCTTGCGCAGCCACTTGATCAGGGCCGCCTTGCGACCATGCTTTTCGGCGGCGCTGGCGCGCGCGGAGACGGCCGCCGCCGCTGACTTGACCGGCGAAATCGATGCACTCAACGTCAGGCGGCCTGACGGGTGCGGAAGCTCAGTTCGGTAACGGCGACCGCGGCGGCGTTGGCGTCGACCGTCTGGCCCAGGCGAGCTTGTAACACTTGCTCGGCATAGCTGGCGCATTGGCCGCAGCAGGTGGCCACGCCCAGGTCGCGGCGCAGCTCGTCCATCGAGGTGATGCCGAGCTCGACCGCTTGGCGGATTTCACGGTCGGAGATGTTGTTGCAAACACAAACGATCATTCTGAAGCCTTTCTGAAAGTGATCAAATTGGCAGTTGCCGGTTTGATCAAAATGAGAATCATTATCATTTCGATGTAGATTCTCGCGCATATTTCCCGGCTTTGCAAGCAGATTGTGCGCGTTATCCCGCGCCGTTGACGGCTTTGTAATGGATGGGTTTGCGTTTTGTCGCATCGCCCCCACCATGTCATCCTGCGGAAAGAAACGCAAATGGAAATTATTCGCATTTAGGTTTATGATGTAGTATGTGTAGCGCAAATGCCGCGTTTTTGCAGCCTCGTTCGCAGTAGCAGCAGTAGTACAGTAGTAGCAGATTCCTTTCGCGGTCTCACTTGATAAGCCCACCATGACTCTCGTCTCGCAACTGACCACGCTCGATACCCTCCCCGCAGGCCAGGGCGGCACCGTCATTCACCTGGCGCCCAGCGCCCACGGTGGCGCTGCCGGGGGCGCCGATATCGCCCGCCGCCTGATGGAACTCGGTTTCGTTCCCGGCGAGCGCATCCGCATGCTGCGCCGCGGTGTGCAGGGCGGGCCGCTGGCCATCAAGGTGGGCGAGTCGACCTTCGCATTACGCCGCTTCGAAGCGGCGCTGGTGTCGATCAAACCGGAACCACAGGCGTAAATATCGTATGGGAGCAGTAGAACGGCGGGTCCAGGTCGACCCGCGCACGCCGTTGATTGCCTTGCTCGGCAATCCGAACTGCGGCAAAACCGCCCTGTTCAATCGCCTTACCGGCGCCCGTCAAAAAGTGGCCAATTACGCCGGCGTCACCATCGAGCGCAAGGAAGGCAGCTTCACGTCCCTCTCAGGACGCGGCTACCGCGTGCTCGATCTGCCGGGCGCCTACAGCCTGTCGGCCCACACCCCCGATGAAGCCATCACCCGCGACGTCGTCGCCGGCCTGCGCACGGGCGAGCAGGCGCCCGACGCCATCGTCTGCGTGGTCAACGCCACCACCTTGCGCCTGAATCTGCGGCTGGTGCTGGAAGTGCAGCGGCTGGGCCTGCCGATGGTGCTGGCGCTGAACATGGTCGATGTCGCCCACAAGCGCGGCATCAAGATCGACGCCGACCGGCTGGCGCTGGAGCTGGGCATGCCGGTGGTGGAGACGGTGGCGGTGCAAAGCGGCGGCGAAAAATCCCTGCTGCGCGCGCTCGACCTGCTGCATGACGCGCCCGGGGCTGCGGCGACCACCGCCGTCAAGCCGAGCGCCAAGCCCTTGTCCGCCATCGACGCTGTCTCGGTCGAAGACACCCAGAAGGAAGTGCGCCGCATTCTCGACGCCTGCGTCAGTTCGGCCAACGACACCGGCAACCTCACCGAAAAAATCGACGCCGTGGTGCTGCACCCGGTGGTCGGTCCGATCCTGCTGGCGGCATTGATGTTCCTGGTGTTCCAGGCGGTGTTCAGCTGGGCCGCGCCGCCGATGGAGTGGATCAAGGACGGCGTCGGCCAGATCGGCGCCATGCTCGGCGCCCACATGGGCGACGGCATGCTCAAAAGCCTGCTCGTCGAAGGTATTCTCGGCGGCGTCGGCAGCGTGCTGGTGTTCCTGCCGCAGATTTTAATATTGTTCTTTTTTATCCTGGCGCTGGAAGACTGCGGCTACCTGCCGCGCGCGGCGTTCTTGCTCGACCGGCTGATGGGCGGCGTTGGCCTGTCCGGGCGCGCCTTCATCCCGCTGCTGTCGAGCTTTGCCTGCGCCATCCCCGGCATCATGGCCGCGCGCACCATCCAGAACCCGCGCGACCGCCTGGTCACCATCATGATCGCGCCCTTGATGACCTGTTCGGCGCGCCTGCCGGTGTACGCCCTGATCATCGCCGCGTTCATTCCCGCGCGCGAGGTCGGCGGCATGTTCAACCTGCAGGGTCTGGTGCTGTTCGCCCTGTACTTCGCCGGCATCTTCAGCGCCATGGCGGTGGCGTATTTTTTCAAGCGCACCATGGGCGCGTCCGGCGAACAGCCGCTGATGATGGAACTGCCCAGCTACCACTGGCCGCACCTGCAAAACCTGGCCCTCGGCCTGTGGGAGCGCGCGCGGATCTTCCTTTCCCGCGTCGGCACCATCATTCTCACCCTGATGATCCTGGTGTGGTTCCTGTCGAGTTTTCCCGGCGCGCCGGAAGGGGCGACCCACCCGCCGATCTATTACAGCATCGCCGGCATGATCGGCCGCGGCATGGCCGTCATCTTCGAGCCGATCGGTTTCGGCTGGCAGATCTGTATCGCCCTGGTGCCCGGCATGGCCGCGCGCGAAGTGGCGGTCGGCGCGCTCGGCACCGTCTACGCGCTGTCGCAAAGCGGCGAAGAGCTGGCCGGCTCGCTGGCGCCGATCATCGCCCAGTCCTGGACCATGGCCACCGCCTTGTCTCTGCTGGCGTGGTACGTGTTCGCGCCGCAGTGCCTGTCGACCCTGTCGGTGGTGCGCCGCGAAACCGGCGGCATGCGCTGGCCCCTGATCATGGCCGGCTACATGTTCGCGCTGGCGTATATCGCCTCCTTCATCACCTACCGCGTGGCGCTGGCGCTCGCCTGAGAAGCCCATGATCGAGAACCTGATCGTCGCCGTCATCGTGCTGGTCGCCGCCGTTTACACGCTGCGCAAGTACCTGCCGGCGGCGCTGCGCGAAAAGCTGGTGTTTCATTTGCGCCGGCGCGGCACCACCGATTCGAAGCTCGCCGAGTGGCTCGACACTTCCTCAAGCTGCGGCGGCGGCTGCGATACCTGCAAATCGTGCGAAACGCCGGCCGATCCGGCCACGGCGCCGGCCGACGCCACCGAGCACGTCATCAAGATCGTGCGCCGTCCAGCGAAGTAAGCTGCTTGTCCGGGTCCAGTCCCAGCTTGTCGATCAGGCGCCGCGCATCGAACGGCGCGCGCACCTTGATGTCGTTATCAAAATAGCAGAACACGTCGCGCCCGGCGCGCTTGGGCGGCGCTTTCGACGACACCAGCCTGGCATTTTTCGGCTGGCCGCCATCGGCCCAGGCGCGAATTTTTTCGGCCCAGCGATCGAGCGCCTGGTCAGTGTAGCCGCTGGCGTACAGTTCTTCCTCGCCGTGCAGGCGCACATAGACAAAATCGGCGGTGAGGTCCTCGATCAGCGGCCATTTGCCGGCCGTATCGGCCACCACCACCGCCACCTTGTACTTGCGCAGCAGGGCGATGAAGGCGGGGTCGATAAAGCTGTCGTGGCGCACCTCGATCGCATGGCGCAGCTTGCGTTTTTTATCGATGGCCAGCGCGCTGCGCCCGTCCATGCGCGCCTCATGGCGCCGCGCCAGCGCCAGCGCCGCCTCGGTGTCGTGCGGCAAAATGCTCAAAAAATGCTCCATCCGCTCGGCGTTAAAGCCAAAGTTGGGCGGGAACTGCCACAGGATCGGCCCCAGCTTTTCCTTCAGATTGAGCAGGCCCGACGCCATCACGTTGGCCAGCGGCCCGTCGATATTGTGCAGTTTCAGGTTGTGGGTCAGGTAGCGGTTGCCCTTGTGGCTGAAGACGAAGCCGGGCGGGGTCTGGGCGTACCACTCGTCGTAATTTTCCGGCCGCTGCAGCGAATAAAACGAGCCATTAATCTCGATGCTGGTGACGGCCCGGGCGGCGAACTCCAGCTCGCGCTTCTGCGCCAGCTTGGGCGGATAAAAAGTACCGCGCCATGGCAGGTAGCGCCAACCGGAGATGCCGATGTGGATTTTGCTCATGCGCCCATGATGGGCCGCGCGCGGGTTTGCTTCGGTTCGCTGGCGAACCGAAGCTGGCTGTCAGGGTCAGCGCGAGCGCTGCTGCACCACCGGCAAGTCGATCGCCGTCTGCATGCCTGCCGCGTGATAAATCCGCTGGGTCGCTTTTTGATAATCGCCCGGCTTGGCATAAAAAATATTCGGCACAAAGGTCTGCGGATTGCGGTCGTACAGGGGGAACCAGCTCGACTGGATCTGCACCATCACCCGGTGGCCCGGCAAAAATACGTGGTCGGCGTTGGGCAGGGCGAAGCGATACGATTCCACCTTGTTGGCGGGAATCGCCACCGGCTTGTCCAGGCCCTGGCGGTATCGGCCGCGGAAAATGTCCATGGCGATGCCCAGTTGATAGCCGCCCAGCTCCGGCTGCGCCGACACCTCGTCCGGATAGACATCGATCAGTTTCACTACCCAGTCGGCGTCGGTGCCGCTGGTCGAGGCGAACAATTTCACTTGCGGCTGGCCGGCGATGTGCAGCGGCGCGCTCAGGGGCGCGCTGGTCCAGGTCAGGACGTCGGGGCGGTCGGAGAACGAACGCTGGTCGGTCACCAGCCACGGCTTCCAGACGTTGGCGTCGGCCATGCGCACCGGGCGCGGCACGAACGGCACCGGCTTCATGGGATCGGACACGTACTCGTCGAATGCGGCGCCGGATTTTTCCAGGCCCGGCTTGTCGAAACCGAGCTGGCCGCCCGCTTTCAGGTACAGCGGCGTACTGGCGGGCGCCAGCGGCCACTGGTCCAGGCGCCGCCAAGCGTTGGTGCCGGTCTCGTACGACCACACGGGCGGGGTGTCGGCCGCCACTGCGCCGTCTTTCAGATACTGATCAAAAAACGGCTGCATGACGTCGCGGCGGAACTGCGCCGCGGTGTCGCCGGTGAATTTCAGGGCGCCCAGGGTCGAGCCGTCGTAATTGACGCCGCTGTGGCGCCAGGGACCGACTACCAGGTGATTCATGGTGTTGGTCTTGTCGAGCTTTTCCATTGCCGCGTAGCTGGCATAGGCGCCGTAGATATCCTCCTGGTCCCAGCGGCCGACGATGGTCATGGTCGGCACTTTCAAAGGGCGGCTGCCGAGAATACGGTCGAGCGCCTGGTGTTGCCAGTAGCTGTCGTAGGCCGGGTGCTCGAAGATCTTGCGGGCGAACGGCAGCTGGTCGACGCCGGACTGTTTGGCGTAGTCGCCGATCGAGCCGGCGCGCAACTGCGCCTCGTAGTCGTCGTAGACGCCGCTGGCCAGACGCGCGCCTTCGCCGCGGGCGCCGGTCTGGCCGCCAATGTAGTCGAGATTATTGGTGCGGAAGGCGCCGTTGTGAAACCAGTCGTCGCCGCGCCAGCCGTCGACCATGGGGCTCATCGGCGCCGCCGCTTTTAACGCCGGGTGCGGGTCGGCCAGCGCCATCAGCACCGTGAAGCCCTCATACGACGAGCCGACCATGCCGACCTTGCCGTTCGACTGCGCCACGTTTTTGACCAGCCAGTCGATGGTATCCCAGGCGTCGGTGGCGTGGTCGACGGCGGTGTCGTTGAGGGCGCCGCGGATCGGCCGCGTCATCACGTAATCGCCCTCGGAGCCGTGCTTGCCGCGCACGTCCTGGAACACGCGGATATAGCCGGCGGCGACGAAATTGTCGTCGCCCTCGGGCAGCATGGACGCCATGCGCGGGCTGACGTTGCGGGCGGCGCGGCGGGCGGCGTTATACGGCGTGCGGGTCAGCATGATCGGCGCCTTCACCGCGTTCTTCGGCGTGACGATCACCGTGTAGAGCTTGACGCCGTCGCGCATCGGGATCATCACGACCTGCTTGGTATAGTCGGCGCCGGGCAGGCTGGCTTCGAATTTGGCGGTACCGATGTCGGGCGCCATGGCGGCGGTCTGGGAGATTGCCGGGGCGCTGGCGGCGAGCAGCACGGACAGCGTGAACAGCGAAGGGGTGATTCGGCGCGACATTGAGACTCCGTTGATGAGGGCGTTGATCAGGCCGCCACATAGTAACGTATGTGTGCGGCCCGGGCAGGGGCACGGCGGCGACGGAAAATGTTAAGCTCTCGCCAATCCGCCAAGCCGAAAGAGACCATGATCGTCGTCCACCACCTGAACAACTCGCGCTCGCAGCGCATCCTGTGGCTGCTGGAAGAACTGGGTCTGCCCTACGAGATCAAAAAATATCAGAGAGATCCGAAAACCATGCTGGCCCCGCCCGAGCTGCGCGCCATTCACCCGCTGGGCAAGTCGCCGGTGATCACCGATGGCGAGGTCACGGTGGCCGAATCGGGCGCGATCATCGAATACCTGCTGGAGACCTACGGCAGCGGTAGCAGCACCAGCGCGCTGGTGCCGCCGCCCGGCACGCCGGACAAACGCCGCTACACCTATATCCTGCACTTTGCCGAAGGCTCGGCGATGTCGCCCCTGCTGATGAAACTGGTGTTCGACCGCATCGAAACCAGCCCGATGCCGTTCTTCGTCAAGCCGGTGGCGAAAGGGATTTCGCAAAAGGTCAAAAGCAGCTTCGTCAATCCGAACCTGAAGGCGCACCTGGATTTTCTGGAAGCGGAATTGAACAAATCGACCTGGTTCGCCGGCGAGGCATTTACTGCCGCCGACATTCAGATCAGCTTCGTGCTGGAGGCGTCGGCTTCGCGCGGCGGCCTCGATGCAAAGTACCCGAAGCTGACTGAATTCTTGAAGCGCATTCACGCGCGCCCGGCCTATCAGCGCGCGCTGGAGCGGGGCGGCGAGTACGCCTACGCCAAATAATCACGGGCTCGCACATGGCCAAGCTGCTCGCCATCGATGGTTTGAATATCGTGCGCCGCGTCTACGAGGCCAGCCCCGAGCCGGATTCACCGGACAAGGCGGCCATCGCGCTGCGCCACGCGCTGTCGTCGTTCCGGCGGCTGCTGGAAACCCACGATCCCAGCCACGTGCTGGCGGCGTTCGACCATGGCGGGCCGACCTGGCGCCACGCCCTGTATCCGCGCTACCGCGAACAGCGCGCGCCGATGCCGTCTTTTCTGCGCGACGCCTTGCCCGAATTTCATGCGAAACTGGCGGCGTGGGGCATTCACGTACTGTGCGTGCCCGGCGTCGAAGCCGATGACGTCATCGGCACCGGCGTGCTGCGCTGGCTGCACGAGGGCAGAGGGGAGGCGATCGTGGCCACCACCGACAAGGACCTGCATTGCCTGATCGCCGACGGCGCCCTGGTATGGGACCATTTTAAAAACGAGTGGCACGACGACGCCTGGGTGCGCGCCAGGTTCGGGGTGGCGCCGGAACTGCTGCCCGATTTACTGGCGCTGATGGGCGACGTCACCGATGGCGTGCCGGGGGTGTCGAAGGTCGGCATGAAAACGGCGGCCAAGCTGCTTAACGCCTATGGCGACGTCGATGCGGTGCTGGCCGGCGCCGGCATCTTGATGACGCCCATCGGCGAGCGCTTGCGGGCCGAACGAGATATTTTGATGATGTCGCGCCAGCTGGTGCGGCTGAAAACCGATGTGCAGCTGGGGGTGACGTGGAAAATGCTGGCGCTGGAAAGCCATTGACTGGAACGAGGCGGCCATGCTGAAGGCGATCATCATCGACAGCAACGCGATCTCGCGCGGCTTGCTCAACACGGTGCTGACCGAGGGCGGCTACGAGGTTGTCGCGCAGTCGCACGTCGCCCACATGGGCTTTGTGATGATGCAAAAGCACAAGCCGCAACTGGTGTGCATCGCCCGCGAGCAGATGGAGGATGGCGAGAACATCGTCGAACAGATCCGCGAGCAGCTGCCGAAAACGATTATTTTTCTGGTCTCCGGCGCCATCGACGCGCCCACCTTTCAAGCGGCGCTGGCGCGCGGCGTGCAGGGCTTTATCGTCAAGCCGTTCAAGGCCGACGCGGTGCTCAAGACGATCCGCAATACCGTCATCGCCACCATCAAGAAGCAGCAGGGTCAGGACGGCTGACGCAGTTCAGCCTCAGCTTCAGATTCAGCTGCGGCTGTTGATGATGCCGCCACCGAGGCAGACATCGCCGTCGTACAGCACGGCCGACTGGCCCGGCGTCACCGCCCATTGCGGGTCGCTGAACGACAAGCCGAAACGCTCGCCATCGGCGTCGACGATGCGGCACGCGACATCGGCCTGGCGGTAGCGCGTCTTGGCCGACAAGTCGCCGGCCGGCGGCGCGCTGCCGGCGACCCAGCTCGATTGCGCCGCCGCCAGGCCGCTGGAGAGCAGCCACGGGTGGTCGTGGCCCTGGACGATAAATAAAGTGTTGCTGTCGATGTCCTTGCGGGCGACAAACCACGGCTCGCTGGTGCCGTCGGCATTCCGGTGGCTTTTCAGTCCGCCGATGCCAATGCCCTTTCTCTGGCCCAGGGTGTAGAACGACAGGCCGACGTGTTCGCCGACGATGGTGCCGTCATCGAGCTTGATCGGCCCCGGTTTGTAGGACAGGTAGCGGTTCAAAAAGTCGCGGAACGGCCTTTCTCCGATAAAGCAGATGCCGGTCGAATCCTTTTTGGCGGCGTTGGGAAGCGCCAGCTTCCGGGCCAGCTCGCGCACTTCGGTTTTGGGGATTTCGCCGAGCGGGAACAGGGTTTTCGACAGCTGCGCCTGATTCAAGCGGTGCAGGAAATAACTCTGGTCCTTGGTGGCGTCGACCGCTTTCAACAACTCGAAATTGCCGGCGGGGGCCTGGCGCACGCGCGCGTAGTGGCCGGTGGCGATCAGATCGGCGCCCAGGTGCATGGCGTGGTCGAGAAAGGCCTTGAACTTGATTTCGGCGTTGCACAGCACGTCCGGGTTGGGGGTGCGGCCGGCCTGGTACTCGCGCAGGAATTCGGCGAACACGCGGTCCTTGTATTCGGCAGCGAAATTGACCGCTTCGATGTCGACGCCGACCACGTCGGCCACGCTGGCGGCATCGATCCAGTCCTGGCGGGTCGAGCAGTATTCGGAGTCGTCGTCGTCTTCCCAATTCTTCATGAACAGGCCGACCACGTCGTAGCCCTGCTCCTTCAGCATCCAGGCGGCAACGGAGGAATCGACGCCGCCGGACATACCGATGACGACTTTTTGCTTTTTACTCATGTTTTACTCCAGCCCGCCTTCGAACACCGAGGCGTGGGTGTGCAGCAACTCCAGCGGAGCGATCGAGCCGGCCGCCTTGCCGGCCAGGTAATCGTCGACGCAGCGCAGCACGATCGGGCTGCGGTGGCGCTCCTGGCTGGCCGCCAGTTCATCGCGCGTCATCCACATGGTGCGCAGGATACCGTCGTCGAGCGGCTGCTCGTACTCCTTGCCGGCGACGCCGCAAAAGGTAAAGCGCAGGTAAGTCACGTCGACGCCGCGGCGTTTCGACATGTAGCGCGACATGTACATACCGACCAGACCGGTGGGGGTGAAGTCGTGGGCGGTTTCTTCGAGCACCTCGCGCACCACGGCTTGCTCGAGCGACTCGTGCGGGTCGAGGTGGCCGGCGGGCTGGTTCAGCCTCACGCCTTCGCTGGTCTCTTCTTCGATGACCAGGAAACGGCCGTCCCGTTCGATGACGGCGGCAACTGTGACAGAGGGTTTCCAGACGTTCGGCATGAGGATGGGCTTTCGAAATGAGCCGGTATTCTACCTTGGCAGCGCCGTGTTCGCCCGCCGTGGTAACGTGCTGCTACCGAACACCCGAACAACCGAGCAGTCAAGCGGAAATACGGCAAACAATCATTGACCTGAGACAGGTTCGCGCTGATTTGCCGCCCTATGCAACGGACATCTTTCCGTTCGCCGTAATTAGCGGTCGTAGGGCTGACGTTAAGCGGTTTTACGTGGTAGATTCTAGACAGTTTATCAATCCAGGAGACTTTCCAATGAGAATAGGCATACCGGCCGAAACACGGTCGGGGGAAACCCGCGTCGCTGCCACGCCCGAGACCGTCAAGAAATTGGCGGCCAAACATGAAGTAATCGTACAGTCCGGCGCCGGCTTGCAGGCATCGATCGTCGACGACGCCTTCCGCGCCGCCGGCGCTACCATCGGCACTGCCGCCGATGCCCTGCAGGCCGACATCGTCCTGACGGTGCGCGCCCCCGACGCCGAGCAACGCGCGTTGATGCGCGCCGATGCAGTCCTGATCGGCATGCTCAACCCCTTCGACAAGGACAATCTGGCAGCCATGGCCGCCGCGCGCTTGCGTGCGTTCGCGCTGGAAGCGGTGCCGCGCATTACCCGTGCGCAGTCGATGGACGTGCTGTCCTCGCAGGCCAACATCGCCGGCTACAAGGCCGTCATGGTGGCCGCCAACACCTACCAGCGCTTCATGCCGATGCTGATGACCGCGGCCGGCACCGTCAAGGCGGCGCGTGTATTGATCATGGGGGTCGGCGTGGCCGGCCTGCAGGCGATCGCCACGGCGAAACGCCTGGGCGCCGTGATCGAGGCGTCCGACGTGCGCCCGCCGGTCAAGGAGCAGGTCGAGTCGCTGGGCGCCAAGTTCATCGACGTGCCCTTCCTGACCGACGAAGAAAAGGAAATCGCCCAGGGTTCCGGCGGCTATGCGCGCGCCATGCCGGCCGACTGGATGCGCCGCCAGGCCGAACTGGTCCACGAGCGCGCCAAGCTGGCCGACATCATCATCACCACCGCCCTGATCCCCGGCCGTCCGGCGCCGGTGCTCATTTCCGAGGAAACTGTCAAAGCGATGAAACCGGGTTCGGTGATCGTCGACCTGGCCGTCTCGCAAGGCGGCAACTGCCCGCTGTCGGAGATGAACAAGACGGTCGTCAAGCACGGCGTCTACATCGTCGGCGAACCGGACCTGGCCACCCTGGTGGCCGCCGACGCCTCGGCCTTGTACGCCCGTAACGTGCTCGATTTTCTCAAGCTGATCATCGACAAGGATGAACAGCTGGTGATCGACCGCGAGGATGAGATTATCAAAGCCTCGCTGGTGTGCGCCGACGGCGCCGTGCTGCGCGCATAAAAAATACAGATATTTGGAGATACCCATGGAAATCAGCCATACCATCATCAACCTCATCATCTTCGTGCTGGCCATTTATGTCGGCTACCACGTGGTCTGGACCGTCACCCCGGCGCTGCACACGCCGCTGATGGCCGTCACCAACGCCATTTCCGCCATCATCATCGTCGGCGCCATGCTGGCCGCCGGCCTCACCGAAGGCATCGTCGGCCAGGTCGCCGGTACCCTGGCGGTGGCGCTGGCCGCCGTCAACGTGTTCGGCGGCTTCCTGGTCACCCAGCGCATGCTGGAGATGTTCAAGAAGAAGGAACCGAAAGCCAAGCCGGCCGCCGCCGCAGCCAAGGGAGAGCACGCATGAACGACCTGCTTTCCCTCGTCAGCATGAACCTGGTGACCATGCTGTACCTGGTCGCCTCGGTGTGCTTCATCCAGGCTTTGAAGGGCTTGTCGTCGCCGGCCACGGCGCGCGCCGGTAACGCGTTCGGCATGGCCGGCATGGCGATTGCCGCGCTGACCACCGTCGCCCTGATCTTCAAACTGCAGGCGCAGCTGAAAAGCGGCGCGATGGGTTTTCCGCTGGTGCTGCTGGGCGTGGTGGTCGGTGGCGCGATCGGCGCCTTTGCCGCCAAAAAGGTGGAAATGACCAAGATGCCGGAACTGGTGGCGGCGATGCACTCGCTGATCGGCCTGGCCGCGGTGTGCATCGCCGTGGCCGCGGTGTCGGAGCCGTGGGCGTTCCAGATCGCCACGCGCGAGACCCCGCTGCCCTTCGGTAACCGCCTCGAACTGTTCATCGGCACCTTTGTCGGCGCCGTCACCTTCAGCGGTTCCGTCATCGCTTTCGGCAAACTGGCCGGCAAATACAAATTCCGCCTGTTCCAGGGCGCGCCGGTCAGCTTCCCGGGCCAGCACATCATCAATCTGATCGTGGCGATCGCCATCATCGCGCTGGGCCTGGTGTTTTGCTTCGCACCCGGCGTGCAGCCGGCGTGGACGCCGTTCGTCATCATGGCGGCGCTGGCCTTCGTGCTCGGCGTATTGATCATCATCCCGATCGGCGGCGCCGACATGCCGGTGGTGGTGTCGATGCTCAACTCGTACTCGGGCTGGGCCGCGGCCGGCATCGGCTTCAGCTTGAACAATTCGATGCTGATCATCGCCGGCTCGCTGGTCGGTTCGTCCGGCGCGATCCTCTCGTACATCATGTGCAAGGCGATGAACCGCTCGTTCTTCAACGTGATCCTGGGCGGCTTCGGCGGCGCCCCCGCGGAAGCCGGCGGCGGCGCACAGGAACAGCGGCCGGTCAAATCCGGCTCGGCCGACGACGCCGCTTTCATCATGAGCAATGCCGAAACCGTCATCATCGTGCCCGGCTACGGCCTGGCGGTGGCGCGCGCCCAGCATGCATTGAAGGAGCTGGTTGAAAAGCTGACCCACAAGGGCGTGATCGTCAAGTACGCGATCCACCCGGTGGCGGGGCGCATGCCGGGCCACATGAACGTGCTGCTGGCCGAAGCCGAGGTGCCGTACGACCAGGTATTCGAGATGGAGGACATCAACGGCGAATTCGGCCAGACCGACGTCGTGCTGGTATTGGGCGCCAACGACGTCGTCAACCCGGCGGCGAAGGACCCGAAATCGGCGATTGCCGGCATGCCGATCCTGGAAGCCTATAAAGCCAAGAGCATCATCGTCAACAAGCGCTCGATGGCTTCCGGCTACGCGGGTCTGGACAACGACCTGTTTTATCAGCCGAATACGATGATGGTGTTCGGCGACGCCAAGAAAGTGATCGAGGCGATGGTCAAGGCGGTCGATTAAAGGCCCTGACCGTAGTCGGTAATATGAAAGCGGCGGCACCACTTCTGGTGCCGCCGTTTTCAATTCGATCATGGCATTTGATATGCTGCACCTATTATCGTTAGTGGATCACCCATGAAAACATCGCGCCTGGCCATCCTCGCCTGCCTGCTGGTCGCCGCCGGCGCCT
>JAQGNM010000553.1 GCA_028291845.1 Massilia sp.
GAAATGCGCCTAAAAAAAAATCTGCGCGTTGCGTGGAATCCCGCGACGAACAGCACCGCACGCACAAGCGTCTAGCCAGGCATCCCGTATAATCGCGAGTCCCCCCACGCCTGAACCCGCTTCCTATGCCGAACTCCGACGATCTGCCGCTCCTTCGCGCCACGCCGGCCATGATCGAACTGGTCGACCGCTTCGACTGGTCGCGCACGTCGCTCGGTCCAATGGACAGCTGGCCGGCCAGCCAGCGCGCGCTGGTGACCTTCATGCTGCATGCGCCGGTCGCCATGGCCTCGCTGTGGGGACCGCAGGGGGTGATGATCTATAACGATGCCTACGCCGTCATCGCCGGCGACAAGCACCCGCATACGCTTGGCATGAAGGTGGCCGAGGCGTGGCCGGAGGTGGCCGACTTCAATGCGGCGATCCTGGCGCGCGTGCTGCGCGGCGAGACGGTGTCGTATGCAGACCAGGAGCTGATCCTGGTGCGCAATGGCGTGGCGCAGACCACCTGGTTCAATCTCGATTACTCGCCTGCCTACGGCGACGACGGCGCGCCGATCGGGGAAATCGCAGTGGTGGTCGAGACCACTGGGCGGGTGCGCGCCGAGCGCTATCAGCGCGGCGAGATGGAGCGCATGAAGGCGATGTTCGCGCAGGCACCCGGCTTCATGTGCATGCTGATGGGACCGACCCACGTGTTCGCGCTGGCCAACGAGGCGTATCACAGCCTGGTGGGGCATCGCGAGATCGTCGGCAAGAGCGTCGTTGAGGCGCTGCCGGAAGCGTCCGAACAAGGCTTCACGGCGCTGCTCGACCGGCTGTATGCCAGCGGCGAGCCATTTTCGGGTCACGCGATTCCCTTCAAAGCGGCCGCCACCGCGCTGGCGGCGGCGCGCGAGCGCTTCCTCGATTTCATTTATCAGCCAATGCGCGCCGAAGACGGCGCCGTCTTCGGCATCTTCGTGCAGGGCTCGGACGTCACCGAACGGGTGTTGGCCGAGCGGGCCGTGCGCGAAAGCAGCGACGTGTTCAGCGCGCTGGCGCAGTCGCTGCCCAACCAGGTGTGGGCGGCGCCGGGCGACGGGGTGCTGAACTGGTTCAACCAGCAGGTCTACGACTACGCCGGCGCGCAGCCGGGCCAGTTCGATGACGGCAACTGGGCAGCGATGGTGCATCCCGACGACCTCGCCGAAACCGTGCGGGCATGGCAGGCCGCGCTCGACGCCGGCGTCGCTTACGAGCGCGAATTCCGCTTGCGGCGCCATGACGGCGTCTATCGCTGGCACATCGCGCGCGCCCTGCCGGTGAAAAACGAGGCTGGCGTGGTGCAACGCTGGGTCGGCACCAACACCGATATCGAAGACCAGAAACTGGCGTCGCTGCTGCTGGCGAACATGAACGACATGCTGTCGAACGAAATCCGCCAGCGCACGGCCGAGCGCGACCGCATGTGGGTGCTGTCGACCGACCTGATGCTGGTGGCCGATTTCAATGCGACCCTGGAGGCGGTCAACCCGGCCTTCACCTCCCTGCTGGGCTGGCGCGAGGCGGAAATCGTCGGCAACTCCTTCATGCAGCTGGTGCATCCCGACGACGTCGCCGCCACCTTGCAGGAAGTGTCCGGCCTGGCCAGCGGCCAGACCACCTTCAAATTCGAAAACCGCTACCGCCATCACGACGGCAGCTACCGGCTGATCTCGTGGTCGGCTTCGCCCGATGACGAGCATATTCACGCGGTCGGCCGCGACATCACCGCCGACCGCGCCGCGCAGGAGGCCATGCGGCGCACCGAGCAGGCATTGCAGCAGTCGCAGAAGATGGAAACCATCGGCAAGCTGACCGGCGGCGTGGCGCACGATTTTAATAATCTCCTGCAGGTCATCTCCGGCAACCTGCAGCTGCTGCTGTCGGACGTCGCCGCCAATCCGCGCGCGTTGAAACGTGTCGAGAACGCCATCGGCGGGGTGGCGCGTGGCGCCAAGCTGGCCAGCCAGCTGCTGGCCTTCGGCCGCCGCCAGGCGCTCGAACCGAAAGTGGTCAAGATCAGCCGCTATGTGGCCGGCATGGACGACATGCTGCACCGGACCATCGGCGAAGAGATCGAACTGGAGACCGTCATTTCAGCCGGCCTGTGGAACGTGCTGGCCGATACCGCGCAGGTGGAAAACGCCATCCTCAACCTGTGCATCAACGCGCGCGACGCCATGAACGGCGTCGGCAAGCTGACCATCGAAGTCGGCAACGCCACCCTCGACGAAGCCTACGCGGCCACCCATGAAGACGTCCAGGCCGGCCAGTACGTGATGATCGCGGTCAGCGACACCGGCGCCGGCATGCCGCCGGAGGTGGTGCAGAAGGCGTTCGAGCCGTTCTTCTCGACCAAGCCGGAAGGCAAAGGCACCGGCCTCGGGCTGTCGATGGTGTACGGCTTTGTCAAGCAGTCGGGCGGCCATATCAAGATCTACAGCGAAGTGGGCAACGGCACCTCCGTCAAGATGTACCTGCCGCGCTCGCACGAGGCGGAAGACGCCGGCGTGGCGGCGCCGATCGTGCCGATCACCGGCGGCAGCGAAACCATCCTGGTGGCCGAAGACGACGAGCAGGTGCGCAACACCGTCGTCGAGCTGCTGGGCGAACTGGGTTACCGCGTGCTCAAGGCGGGCGACGCCGCCAGCGCGCTGGCGATCATCGCCAGCGGCATGCCGATCGATCTGTTGTTCACCGACGTGGTCATGCCCGGTCCCCTGCGCAGTCCGGACCTGGCCCGCAAGGCGCGCGAATTGCTGCCGCAGCTGGCGGTGCTGTTCACGTCGGGGTACACCGAAAACGCCATCGTGCATGGCGGCCGCCTGGACGCCGGCGTCGACCTGCTCGGCAAACCGTACACGCGCGCCGCGCTGGCGCAGAAGATTCGCCAGGTGCTGACAAGCCAGAAGCAAAAACTGGCGCAAGCGGCCAGCGCGATCCGGGCTGCCGACCAGCCCCTGCGTGTCATGCTGGTCGAAGACGACGAGCCGCTGCGGGCGATGACGGCGGAGCTGCTCGAACACTTCGGCTACGTGGTGGCGCAGGCGGGCGACGCCGAATCGGCGCTGGAGCAGCTCGCCATGTGCACACAGGGCGGCGCCGACATTCTGATCACCGACCTCGAACTGCCCGGCATGTCGGGCGACATGCTGGCCACCCGCGCACGGCAATTGAAGCCGCAACTGGGCGTGATCTTCGCGTCGGGCCGCGGCAACGAAAGCGGTTTCAAGGACGCCGTGCACCTGCTCAAACCGTACGACCTCGACGCCCTGAAAGGCGCGGTGCAAAAGGCCCTGCGAAGGTAGGCCGGGTTACTTTGGCAGCTGCCCGCTTGCCCTGCCAGCATGCGGGTCGATCAAACCAGCAGCGCGGCGCTCATCAGGCGATGCTGCTCGGCCGCCTCGGCGAGAATGCGTTCCAGGCCGGCGCGGTCGAACACCAGGTCGAGCGCGCTGTTTTCATGGGCGACCATCGCCTCTGCCGGCGCCGGCGCATCGAGCGGCGACGCCACCGGGGCCAGGCGATTGGCCAGCAACAGGGTATCGAGCAGGCTGGCCGGCGGCATGCCCATCAGGCCGTGGCGCATGGCGCCGATCGCTTCGGCCACCAGCGGCGGCACCGCCAGCTTTTTCAGCACTTCGGCGCTGACCACTTCCTCGCACAGGGCGATCCAGTTTTCCGGATCGGCATCGAGCAGGCCGGGAAACTCATCGGCGCGCGACAACAAATAAAAGCCGCCGACCTCGTGGACGATGGCGGCAAATACCGCCGTATCGGGGTCGACCCCGGTGACGCGCAGCGCCAGCACCCGCGCCAGCGCCGCCACGTGGGCGGTGTGCTGCCACATCTGCTCGGCCTTGGCGCGCAGCTCGCGGTTGACGATGCGGCTGCCGAACTGCCGCACCACCAGGCTCGATACCAGCAGTTGCAGATTGCGCATGCCGATGCGCCCGAGCGCTGCACGCACATTGGTGATGGCGCCGCCTCCCCGGGCGCTGTAGGCGACCGAATTGGCCAGCGCCACAGTTCTCGCCGCCAGTTGCGGCTCGCCCAGCACCAGCTTGATGGCTTCTTCGAGATGACAATCGGGATCGTCGAGCGCGCGCTGCAGGCGCAGGACGGCATTCACGCTGGTGGGGAACGTAATTTCGCCGCGCTCGGCTTGCGCAGCGATCAAACCAAAAGTTTCAAGTCTATTCACCGAAAAATTATAAGGCAATCAAACAAAAGTACACACCTACTTTTGTTTGGTCGAGGGGAAAATCACTGGCAAAGCCAGATGATTTTCCAGGTATACGCAAACCCGATTCGAATCTGCTGTCGCCTCGTAGGGATTTGGTTCGGTTTGCATCTGTTTACAGCGTCGAAATGCAGAAGGCCCGGCTCAGCATTTGCGCTGACCGGGCCCTGCATCAAATCAAGCGTTACTTGCCTTGATTATTTCACTTTGATGGCGCTCTTGACGCTGGTGACGCCTTCGGTTTGTTTTGCCAGAGCAACTGCTTTATCGGCGTCAGCTTTCGAATCGACAAAACCGCTCAGCATGACCACGCCCTTTTCGGTCTCGACGTGGATTGCCATCGATTTCAGCTCAGGCTCCTTGAAAATGTCGGCCTTGACCTTGGTGGTGATCACCGAGTCGGCGACCACGGCGCCGGTTTTACGGGCGGCGACGTCGGTCTTGACTTCGGCCTTGTCGGCGGCGACTTCGGTTTTGCCGGCCACGGTGGCGGCCGCGCTGCGGGTCTTGTCGGCGACGTTGGAAGCGACTTCCTTGGTTTTTTCGACAACAGTGGCGGCGGCGTTGCGGGTCTTGTCGGCGGCGACAGCGGCGGCGGCGCGGGTGTTGTCGGCGGCGTTGGCGGCGGCGGCGCGGGTGTTATCGGCGGCGTTGGCGGCGGCGGCGCGGGTGTTGTCGGCGGCGTTATCGACGGCGATCAGCGACCTGTCGGCGGCGCGGGTGGCGGTGCCGGTGGTGACCGCGGTAGTGGTGGTACCGGCAGTGGTGCCGCCGACGGTGGTGACGGCGCCGGTGCGGTTGTCGATCAGGCAGCCGGTCTTGGCGCCGGCGATTTCAGCGCATTTTTCGACAGCTGCAGCCTTGGTGGCGTCGCGCGTGGTGGCGGTATTGGTGGTGGTCACAGGCGCGGCGCCGGCGACGGCACGGTCGGCTTTGACTTCGGCGATGGCGGCGGTGTGGACAGCCGTGGCATTGGCCATGCAGCTGTCTTTTTCGGCCCCGGTGGCGTCCAGGCACTTGGCCTTGGCGACGGCGAAGTCGGCGTCGGCCACGGCATTACGTGCCTTGGCGCGGCCGGCAGTGGTGTTGTTGTACTGCGCGACAGCGTCGGCTTCGGTGTGCGCGCGGGTGGCCTTGGCTTGTTCCATGCAGACGTTCTTGGCGTTGCCGCTCATGTCCTTGCAGGCGTTGGTAGCCAGCTTGTAGTCGGCGGCAGCTTTGGCGGTCACGTTGCGGTAGGTTGCAGGATCGTGATTGAGGGCGGCTGTCGGCGCGGCGGCGTAGGCGCTCATGGCGGTGGCGAGCAAGCTTGCAAGGATGGTCGTCTTGAATGTAGTCTTCATGGTAATCCCTTGGCTGAATGTTGTAAGTGCAGCCATTAGACGCCCGCCGACCAGGCAAATCTGTGCGTCAGCGAACACTTATTGAATAAACCATATGCGCCGTGACTGTCGTACGGACGATTTAATCTTCCCGTAATAATCCTTCGGTCCAGAGCGCGTCCACGGCTTCGAATGGCGTGCCGTCGGCGGCGAACACCGCGGGGTTGTGCGCCAGCCTGACCCAGCCCAGGGTATCATGCCCGCCGCGCGGGGTGGGCTGGGCGAGCCGCACGGCTTGCAGCCACGCCAGCACCGATTGATACTGCTGCGGGTGGCGGCGCGCGGTCCAGGCCAGCGCCACCAGATCGGAAAAGCCTTCCTCGCGGCGCATCTCGCGCATTTCACGCCGCAAGGCTGCCAAGCCCGTCTCGCCAGCGTTGGCGTTGGCGCCGGCGCCGGCGGCGCCATCGCGGTCGACGAATCCGGCCGGCAGCGCGTGCCATACGCCATTGGCATAGCGCCAGCAGTGGCCGATCTCGTGAGCCGCCATCGCCTCGATCATCAGCGCCTGCTGCCCGGCGGGCAGGCCGGCCAGAATGGCATCGGCGTCACCGTCCATGCGCCCGCGCATCGACAACACCAGCTTGCAGCGCTTGCCGTCGTAGCCCATCGCCATCGGCACGTCGCCGGGGCCGGCCTTGGGCTGGACGACGATGTCGATCGGCAGCGCCAGCTGTTTCGCGTAGGCCAGAACGGGAGCGGCGGCCTGCAGCCAGTGCGTTTCCTGGGCCGTCAGTTCGGCGGCCGGCGCTGCGACAGCAGTGAGGAGGATGGCGGCGGTGAAGATCGACTTGAGCATGGCATGGTCCCTCGATGTCCCATAATGCCTATCGGCAATTCTTCAGCCGAATAAAGTCCTCCACAATGATTAGTTTTGATGCCTGTCAAAAAGTGCAACGTGAATAGAAAAAGGCAGGTTCTGACGAACCTGCCTTCTAAAATGTCGGACGGCTTATTTCCGCGGCGCCTGGGCAATCGTCGCCAGCGGCGCCGCTTCCTGCCAGCCGGCGCCCAGCGAACGGGCCACCGCCACCGACGCCAGCAGGCGCTGGGTGGCGATCTGCGCGGCGGCGCGGTCGGCACCCAGCGAGCTGCGCTGGGCGTCGGTGACGTCCAGGTAGTTCGACACGCCGCGCTCGTAGCGGGCCTGCGCCACCACGAATGCGCGCGCGGCGGCGCTGCCGGCGTTGGCCTGGGCTTGCGCCTGCAGCTGGCGTTGCTGGACGTCGGACAGGGCGTCTTCCACTTCGCGCAATGCCGTCAACAGGCGCGACTGGTGGTTGGCCACCGCTTCGTCGTAGCGCGCCCTGGCGACGGCCAGGTTGGCCTGATTGCGGCCGCCGTCGAAAATCGGCAGCGAGATGGACAAGGGACCTGCCGAGAACTGGCGTGCCGTACCGGTGGCCAGATTTCTCAAACTTTCGGAGGCGTAGCCAAAATTGCCGGTCAGACTCAGCGAAGGATAAAAGGCGCCCTCGGCCACCCCCACCTGGGCGTTAAAGGCGCGCAGCTGGGCCACGCTGGCGGCGAGGTCCGGACGCTGCGACAGCAGGCTGGCCGGCAGGCCGACCGGGATGGCTGGCGGGGCCGGCAGATCCGCGCTGCCGATGGCGGCGATCAGCGGCGTCGATGGCGACACGCCGACCAGTGTGGCCAGCGTGTGCTCCAGGATATTTCGCTGGCGCTGCAGTTCATGCACGTCGGCTTCGGCGTTGGCCCGTTCGAGGCGCGCGCGGGAGAGATCGAGCTCATTGGACAGGCCGGCATTGAACCGCGCTTCGATCAGCTGCTCCGATTCGAGGCGGGTGGCCAGCGCGCGCTTGACGATGGCGGTTTCGGCATCGAGGCCGCGCAACTGCCAATACGTTTGCGCTACCTGGCTGGAGAGCATCAGCACCACGCCGTCGCGGTCGTCCTG
Source organism: Massilia sp. (assembly GCA_028291845.1). Taxonomy (GTDB): domain Bacteria; phylum Pseudomonadota; class Gammaproteobacteria; order Burkholderiales; family Burkholderiaceae_D; genus JAFCUW01. Next base: position 7,568 of record JAQGNM010000553.1, read on the forward strand.
GGCGGCCAGCGCCTGGGCGTCGGCCGCTTCGACCACGCGGCGCACGCGGCCCCACAGATCGAGTTCATAGGACAGCTGGGCGCCGACCTGGTAATTGTTACCTTCGATCGAACGGCGGCCCAGCGCCAGGCCCTGCGAGGTTTCGGTCGAACTGCGCGAATTGGCCACCGAAGCGCCCACCGACAAGGTCGGCGACTGCGCCGCCCGGTACACACCCAGCTGCGCCTGCGCCTGCACCAGCCGCTGCGCGCTGGCCAGCACGCCCGGATTATCGCGCACGGCGCGCTCTTCCAGCGAATTCAAGGTGGCGTCGTTGAACACGGTCCACCAGGTGGCCGGCAGGCGCGCGGTATCGGCGGCGGCAGCCGAATTGGCGTGGCGGTAAGCCGCCGCGACCGGGGTCACCGGCTCCTTGAAATTGCTGCCGACCGTGCTGCAGCCGGCCAGCGTGAACACGGCCAGGGCAAGTGCGCTCCGGATAAACAATGGGCTCTTTGTCGATGTCATGGTCTTCTTAATTTTCTCTTAATATTCTGAACCGCGGCCTCACGCCCCGAGGCGAACGCAGCGCTGAATCGGGGTTGCGTACACCTGGAAAATCATCCGGCTCCGCCCGTGATTTTCCCCTCGACCCAAACAAAAGTAGGGTTTCACTTTGGTTTGATCATTCCTAGTGCGCGCCGCTGCCGGCGCCGCCGGGCGATTTGACCTTGTTCGCAAACCACAGCACGATGATGCAAGCCAGCAGAACCACTCCCATGATGACAAAGCCGTCGTTGTAGGCCATCACGAACGACTCGCGCCGCACGATGCGGTCGATCGCCGCAATGGCCTGGTTGGCGGCGGTGGTCGCTTCCATGCCGCTGCCGATGAAGGCTTGGGTCAGCTGGTCCAGCCGCTGCTGGGTGGCGGCGCCGTACATCGAGATCGATTCGCCCAGACGCGCCGAGTGAAAGTGCTCGCGGTTGGTGAGCGCCGTCGCCAGCATGGCGATGCCGACCGAGCCGCCCAGGTTGCGGGTCATGTTGAACAGGCTCGAGGCCGACGCCATGTCCTTCGGCGCGATGCCCTGCATCGCAAAATTCGACAGGGTCAGCATGACGAACGGCTGGCCGATCGCGCGCACCACCTGCGACCACAGCAACTGGTCGTAGCCGGTACTGGCGTCCATGTAGGCGTTCATCAGGCAGGAGCCGCCGAACAGCGCCAGGCCGATCGAGCAGAGGATGCGGTTGTCGACTTTCGAGGACAGCGCGGCGGCGAACGGCATGATGAACAGCTGTGGCAGGCCGGCCCACATGATCACTTCACCGATCTGCATCGGCGTGTAGTTGGCAATCTGGCCCAGATACAGCGGCAGCAGGAACGAGGCGCCGTACAGGCCCATGCCGACGCAAGCCGACAGCACGGTGGCCACCAGAAAATTGCGCTCGCCGTACAGGCGCAGGTTCACGAACGGGTCGGCGCGCGTCAGGCTGGTGGCGGCCCAGCCGACGATGCCGGTCAAGGCCAAAAAGGCGAAGGTGATGATGAAACTCGAATCGAACCAGTCCTTCGAATTGCCCTCTTCCAGAAAAATCGTCAGGCTGGCCAATCCGGTCGCCATGAAAGCGATGCCGATCCAGTCGGCTTTCGCCAGCAGCTCCAGGTGGATTTTTTCCTTGTCGAGGCCCCACCAGATGCCGAGGATGAGCAGCAGTCCCGGTATCCAGTTGATATAAAAAATCGAAGGCCAGCCGTAGATCTCGGACAGATAACCGCCCAGGGTCGGGCCCATGGTCGGCGCCAGGGTCGCGGTCAGGCCGAAAATCGCCATGCCGGCGGCGCGCTTCGAGGGCGGCAGTTTGGCCATCACCAGGGTCATCGCCATCGGGATCAGGGCGCCGCCCGTAAAGCCCTGCAGCATGCGGAATATGATCATCGACGGCAGGCTCCAGGCGCTGCCGCACAGGGTGGAAAACACCAGGAACGCGGCGGTGGTGCCGATCATGTAGCCGCGAATGGAAAACACCCGCACCAGCAGCGCAGCCAGCGGAATGACGACGATCTCGGCGCACAGGTAGGCGGTGGAAATCCACGAGCCCTCTTCCTGGGTGGCCGACAGCGTGCCGAGGATGTCCTTCAGGGACGAGTTGGTGATCTGGATGTCGAGGACCGCCATGAAGGCGCCCAGCATGCCGGCGGCGACGGCGATCCAGGTGCGCAGGTCGACCTTCTGGCCCGCCAGGGCGGGCATGGTGACGCCGCGCGGGGTGTCGAGGGTGCTGGCCATGAGGTACTTGGTGGTCTATGGATTAGTGAGCGGCGGCCACGGCAGGCTGGCCGGCCACCTGCTTGTTGGCGTCCGAGTTCAGCTTGATTTCCACTAGGGCCGACATGCCCGGCGCCAGGCGGCCGTTCAAGGCCTTGACGTCTTCGGGGCGCAAGGTGATTTTCACCGGCACGCGCTGCACGATCTTGGTGAAATTGCCGGTGGCGTTATCGGCCGGCAGCAAGGCGAACTGGTTGCCCGACGCCGGCGAGAAGGAATCGAGGCGGCCCATCAAAGGATACTTGGGCAGCGCGTCGATCTCGACGTGCACCTGCTGGCCCGGCGCCAGTTCGGCAAGCTGGGTCTCCTTGAAATTGGCGGTCACCCACAGGTCGTCCTGCACGATGGCGGCCAGCTGCTGGCCGGGCTGCACGCGCGCGCCCACTTCGACGCTGCGCTTGCCGATGCGGCCGGCGACCGGCGCGATCACCTGGTTGTAGCCGAGCGTCTGGCGGG
>JAQGNM010000556.1 GCA_028291845.1 Massilia sp.
CGCTGCCTGGCGCCTGGCCGCTTCCGGAGCCGCTTCTGGCTCCAGCACGTCGGCCATCGCCGCTGGTGGGTTTGCACTCATGGGCAACTCTTTACGTTGAGGTAGGGTGAACTGAGGTACGGTGTAATAAAGTGCTTACCAGATCGGCTTGCCGGCGGCGTCTTTCAGGTCCGCCTTCCAGCCGGCCTCGACCAGTTGGGTGACGTTGACCGGCATCGGCACGTAGTCCAGCTCGGCTGCCGTCGCCGCGCCGTTCTTGTAGGCCCAGTCGAAGAATTTCAGCACTTCCTTGCCCTTGGCGGCGTCCGCCTGCGATTTGTGCATCAGGATGTACGACACGCCGGTGATCGGCCAGCTTTGCTTGCCGCCGGCATCGGTCAGTACGACGGCGAAACCAGGGGTCTTGGTCCACTCGGCGCTGGCGGCGGCGGCCTTGAAGTTGTCGTCGTCAGGCTGCAGGAACACGCCATCCTTGTTTTTCAGCTGGGTGTGCGACATCTTGTTTTTCTTGGCGTAAGCCCACTCGACGTAGCCGATCGAACCCTTGATGCGCTGCACGTTGGCGGCGACCCCATCGTTGCCCTTGCCGCCCAGGCCCAGCGCCCATTTGACGGCGGTGCCGGCACCGATCTTGGTCTTGAAGTCGGCATTGGTCTTGGACAGGAAATCGGTGAACAGGAAGGACGTGCCCGAGCTATCGGCGCGGTGGACAACAGTGATGTCGTCGGCCGGCAACTTCATGCCAGGATTGAGGGCGGCGATCTGCGGGTCGTTCCACTTGGAGATCTTGCCCAGGTAGATGTCGGCGATTACCGGACCGGTCAGCTTCATGGCGCCCGGCGCGACGCCATCGAGGTTGACCACGGTCACCACACCGCCCATGATGGCCGGGAACTGCGTCAGGCCGGCGGCGTCGAGTTCAGCGGCAGGCAAAGGCATGTCGGAAGCGCCGAAGTCGACGGTCCTGGCCTTGATCTGCTTGATGCCGGCGCCCGAGCCCACCGATTGGTAGTTCAGGCCGTTGCCGGTATTCTTCTTGTACATCTCCGCCCACTTGGCATAGATCGGGTACGGAAACGTCGCGCCGGCGCCCGTCATGTCGGCTGCCAGGGTGGCGGTCGAGGTGAGGATGGCGGCCGAGCCGATCAACATCGAGGCGAACAGCTGTTTCGTGCGCATATCAGTTCCTTTGGTTTAGATAAGGTGTGGCGGGTGATTGCTGCGCAGTCTACCGGCCGAATATGACACGTTTATGACACAAAAGCAGTTTGTGAAATATTGCGTGCGCCCATGATAGCCCAGTTAGGATGATGACCAGGGGGAGCATCCGTAGCGCCTGGCGTCACGCCGCTGTCATAAACTCGCACTAGAATGAATTGTTTATCATTGAGCATCTCTTAGCGACCACGATGACTTCCAAAGCACCGCCACTTGTCGAATTGCCAAAACCGGTGATCTTCCTCGACCGCGAAGTTTCCCTGCTGATGTTCAACCGCAGGGTGTTGGCGCAGGCCGAGGACAAGCGTCTGCCCCTGCTCGAGCGGCTGCGGTATCTGTGTATTGTCAGCAATAACCTCGATGAATTCTTCGAAGTGCGGGTAGCCAGCCTGCTGGCGCAGGACGCCCTGCATCCCGACCCGGCCCTGGCCGCCGTGTTCGAGCGCATCGGCGCAGAGTGCCACGCCCTGGTCCGCCAGCAATACGACATATTAAATAGCGAGGTGCTGCCGCAGTTGCGCCAGCGCGGCGTGCACCTGGTGCGCCACAACGACCGCAACGAGGCGCAGCGCGCCTGGGTCAAGCAATATTTCGACCAGAATGTGCGGCCCCTGCTGACGCCGATCGGGCTGGACCCGGCGCACCCGTTTCCGCAGGTGAGCAATAAAAGTCTGAACTTCATCGTCTCGCTGTCGGGCAAGGACGCCTTCGGGCGCGGCACCGCGATCGCCATCGTCAAGGCGCCACGCGTGCTGCCCCGCGTGATCGCCCTGCCCGACCGCTTGAACAAGGGCGACAGCCAGGCGTTTTGCCTGCTCAGCTCGGTCATCCACGCGCACATGGATGAAATGTTCACCGGCCGCGATGTATTGGCATACTCTCAATTCCGGGTGACCCGCGACAGCGACCTGTGGGTCGACGAGGGCGAGGTGAAAAATCTGCGCCAGGCCTTGAAGGGAGAATTGCAAGGCAGGCAATTCGGCACGGCGGTGCGCCTGGAGGTGGCAAAAAATTGCCCGGCCGAGCTGTCGCAATTCCTGCTCGACCAGTTCAATCTCGACCCGAGCCGCCTGTACGCGGTGGACGGCCCGGTGAACCTGGTGCGCCTTGCCGAAATGATCAACCAGGTACGCCAGCCGGCGCTGCGTTTCCCGCCCTTCTTCCCCGGCATGCCGCTAAAATCCGCCAACCTCGCCATCTTCGAGCAGATGAGCAAGCACGATATCTTGCTGCATCACCCGTTCCAGTCGTTCCAGCCGGTCATCGACTTCATTTGCGTGGCCGCCAACGACCCGCAGGTGGTGGCCATCAAGCAGACCATCTACCGCACCGGCATGGACTCGGACTTGATGGAAGCGCTGTGTACGGCCGCGCGGCATGGCAAGGAAGTGATCGTCATCGTCGAACTGAAGGCGCGTTTCGACGAGGAAGCCAATATCAACTGGGCCGACAAACTCGAACAGGCCGGCGCCCAGGTGGTCTACGGCGTGGTCGGATTGAAAACCCATGCGAAGGTGGCGCTGGTGATCCGCCGCGAAATCGACGGCCTGCGCTACTATGCGCACCTCGGCACCGGCAACTACCATCTGACCACCACCCGCCTGTACACCGATTTCGGTTTGCTGACCGCCAACCAGGAGATGGGGGCCGAGGTCAACGAGGTGTTCATCCATCTCACCAGCCTGACCAAGCCGCATAAACTCAATCACCTGTGGCTGGCGCCGTTCGCCCTGCAAAGCGAACTGATCAAAGCAATCCGCAACGAGGCGCGCATCGCCAAGGCCGGCCGGCAGGGACGCATCATCGTCAAGGTCAACGCCCTGGTCGACGAGTCGCTGATCCGCGCCCTGTACGCGGCCTCGCACGACGGCGTCAAGATCGACCTGATCGTGCGTGGCGCCTGCACCCTGCGCCCTGGTGTGCCGGGCTTGTCCGAAAACATCAAGGTGCGCTCGATCATCGGCAGGTTCCTCGAGCACAGCCGCATCTATTATTTCCGCAACGACCTGGCGCACGACGTCCACCTGGCCAGCGCCGACTGGATGAGCCGCAACCTGTTCCGCCGTATCGAAGTGGCGTTCCCGATTCTCGACAAGGGCTTGAAGCGCCGCGTCATCACCGAAGGCTTGAACCCCTACTTGAAAGACAACTCCAATGCCTGGGAACTCGACGCCGACGGCAACTACCACCGCCGCCGCGCGCGCGCCAAGCGCACCGAGTTTTCGGCGCAGCGCTATTTGATGGAATTACTTGGCAGCACGGAAACCAGCATCGACCACTGAAACAGCACCTGGAGAACAGCATGGACTTGATCTTGTGGCGGCACGCCGAAGCGGAAGACAGCGCACCCGACATGGCGCGCGCGCTGACCCCGAAAGGACAAAAACAGGCGCGCCGCATGGCCGAGTGGCTCGACTCGCAACTGCCGGCAGGCTGCAAGATCCTGGTCAGCCCGGCGCTGCGCACCTTGCAGACGGTCGAACCGCTCAAGCGCAAGTTCAAGGTGATCGACACGATCGCGCCCGACGCCGCACCGGAAGCGGTGCTGCAGGCCGCCAACTGGCCGAACGGCAAGGAAGCCGTGCTGATCGTCGGCCACCAGCCGACCCTGGGCCAGGTTGCCGCCCTGCTGCTGTGCGGCCAGCCGCAGTCGTGGGAGATAAAAAAGGCCAGTGCGTGGTGGTTCGTGCAGAGGGATGCGGATAGTGTGTATTTGAAGGCGGTGATGGCGGCGGAGATGGTGAAATGAGGGGCGTTGGTTAGCAGGGGGACTGGCGCCGCAGGTGCCTGTCCCATTTTTGATCGGCAGCAAACTCAATGACGTTGTTTGCCTCGGATCCGACATGGGACAGGCACCGACCGCGTTGCGATCGTTGCCAGTCCCCCTGCTGCCCCCCCCTACTAATGCGTCACTCCGCTGCCGGTCCCATAAAACGTCTGCAACTGATTCTGCCACTGCACGTCGTCCATATCCGGCCACGCATCCGGGTCGAACCCCGGTGCATTTTTCAATTGCTCTTTCGAAACGTCGAGCGTGAAGCACTTGTTGACCGTGTCGAGCTTGAGTGCCTTCCAGGGCACGGCGAACAGTTTTTCGCCCAGACCGAGCACGCCGCCGAAAGACAGCACGGCGTAGGCCACCTGCCCGCTCTGCATGTCGAGCATGATTTCCTTGATGTCGCCGAGATTTTCGCCCTGGGTGTTCCTGACGTCGTCGCCGATCAGGGTGTTGGCGCCCATCAAACGTGGGCCGGGACCGGCGCTGTTGCCCCTGGATTTGTACATGCCGTAGGTATCGCGTTCGATGTGATTCATGCTGGCCTCCTGTCAAAGCTGTTCGTTGAGCCGCGGTGAGGCGGCCGGGAACCCAGCGTAAATGCAGGCAGACGCCCGAATTTGATCTAAATCAAACGTGTGTAGGCAGTATCAAGACAGAAATTTCGCCAGCACCGTCACGGTCGGCAAATCGACGCTGGTAAATTGAAAGCCCACCTTGTACTGGCCGCCGCTGAAGATGCAGTAGGCCGCTTTGGCGAGCACGTCGACGGTTTTGATTTTGCCGTCGATCATCAAATCGATCGCCAGCCGGCCCGCCAGTCCGATCGGCATCGGCTGCAAAAAGCTCAGGCACACGCCCTGAATACTGATGTCCACCGTGCGCACGGTCAGCGGTGCGGCCCCCTTGACGGTCAGTACGGCGCGGGTCTTCAGGGGCTTGCGGGGAACGGCGCGTTGTTCGCCGTTGCCGTTGCTAATGCGGTCAATCAGGGTCTTGCTGGAAAAATGGTCGCTCATTGATGCTGTCAGTCCAGTTCACGTAATTTATTGAATGCTTCGTCGATGCGCTCGACGGCGACGATGGTCATGCCTTCGATTTTCTGCTTCGGTGCGTTCGACTTCGGAATCATGGCAATCGAAAAGCCCAGCTTGGCGGCTTCACGCAATCGTTCCTGGCCGCGCGGCGCCGGGCGGATTTCGCCGGCCAGGCCCACTTCGCCGAACACCACCAGCCCGCGCGGCAGCGGCTTGTTGCGCATCGACGAGTTGATCGCCAACA
>JAQGNM010000607.1 GCA_028291845.1 Massilia sp.
GGACTTCGACGACATGTTGAAACAAGGTTTGTCTCAAGTACTGATGGGGGCGGATAATGACTTGCTGATGACTTACCACCTGGGCGGGGGAAGCGACTCCGACCGTAAGGCGGGCGCCAAATGGCTCGAACCGATGTTTGGACATCTGGATTCTCGACAGCTTGTTGTCTGTCCGGGCGCGCAAGCGGCGATTGCCGCGTCGATCCTTGCGCTGACGCAGCCTGGCGATGTTATCCTGGCAGAGCCGACCAGTTATCCCGGCTTGCGGGCCGCTGCGACCCAATTCGGCCGGCACATCATTGCGGTGGAAGCGGACAAGCACGGCATGCTGCCCGAGATGCTCGAAGCAGCGTGCCGCCAGCACAAGCCTGGGCTGGTCTACCTCAATCCGACATTGCAGAACCCGACCGCCGTCACCATTCCCGAACGCCGGCGCAAGGAGCTCGCCAGCATCGCCCAGCGCTGCAATGTACGCATCGTCGAGGACGATCCCTACTGGCTCCTTGCCGATGCCCCGCCACCACCTGTTGCCACGTTTGCCCCGCAACAGGTGTACTACATCTCAACCCTGTCGAAATGCCTGACGCCCGGCTTGCGTGTCGCCTTCGTGCTGATACGCGACCCGAACGAACGTGAACGTTTCCTGGCCGCGCTAAGATCATTTGCGCTGATGGTCGCTCCTCTGACGGCCGCACTGGCCACCCAGTGGATACTCGACGGTTCGGCTGAGCGATTGATGGAAGGCGTACGCAAGGAGGCGCTCCTGCGCCACCGGATGGCGCGGGATATCCTGGCGGGGCGCTATGGCGGCGCCGGAGACGGCTTGCATGTATGGCTCGAGTTGCCGGCGTATTGGAACTCCTCACAGCTTGCGCGTGCCGCCGACCGCGAGGGCATCGCCGTCACGCCGGCGGAGGCGTTTGCCACTGGCAGCGGATCCGTGAATGCAATTCGGATCTCCCTGGGCAGCATCAAGGACCGTGGACGCTTGCAGGCGGCTCTTCAACGGCTGTCTCATCTGCTTGCGCGGCGGCCCGAGTCGTTCAGCGCTGCGGTGGTTTAAGAGCGCCTCACAAAACAACCATGGAATACCGGCCGAAACCCAGCCGAACGTGGCAAACCCGGCTGCAAACACCACTTGCTGGTGGATCAACGCGGGCTGCCTCTCGTAGCGCGGATCTCGGGCGCGAAGGTCACACCAAGCTTAAAAGCTGCCAACAAAATCCTTCTTGCCGATTTCCACGCCGTTATGCCGCAAGATATCGTAAGCGGTGGTTGCATGGAAATAAAAGTGCGGCAGGGCGTAATGGATCAGGTAGGTCTGGCCTTTCCACTGCTTGGCCTTCTCTCCGCTGCCGGTGGTGATGTCGCGGCCGGCCGAGGCTTCGATGCCGTCTTGCGGCACGCTGGCGACAAACGCCAGGGTCTTGGCGATGCGCTCTTTCAAATCGGCAAACGACTGCTCGGTGTCGTCGTACTTCGGCACCTCGACGCCACCCAGGCGCGCCGCGGCGCCCTTGGCGAAGTCGCAGGCGATCTGCACCTGGCGGGCGAACGGGAACATGTCGGGAAACAGGCGCGCCTGCAACAGCGCGGCCGGATCGATTTTCTTTTCCGTGGCGTGGGCTTCGGCCTTGTCGATGATGGCCGACAGGCTCGAGAGGATTTGTTTGAAGACGGGCGCCGAGGCGCTGTACATGGAAAATGACATGGCAATCCTAGAAGTGAAGTGCGGCGATGATAGCAAGGCCGCGGCGATTGCGCTTGGCAAGCGGTGGGAACGCAAGTGTGTCGTGAATTCACACGGATCCCAATGTTTTGGTGACGAAGGGGGGGAATTACGTGATAATTACATTTAGGAAATTTCCAGGACAATGTACAGAGCAAGGATTGCGCCCTCCGGCGACAGGCGATGATGTTCCGTTTCATGCATGGCTGACAAGGCCAACCGCTCTCTGGGCGCCCGCCTGGGCAAGCTTTACGGCCTGTCCATCTACGGCGCCATGCTGCTCGTCGTGGTGGGCGGCCTGGTGCTGCCCGCCATCGTCGGCAGTTACCTGCTGATCGGCGTACAGGAGCAGCGCGCGGCCCGGGCCAGCCTGAACGAAGCGCTGGCGCGCAATACCGACATCCTCGCCCTCGGCATGCAGGAATCGCTGTGGAACATGAACGCCGAATCGGCGCGCTCGCTGGGCGACTCGGTGATGCGCGACCCCTCGGTACTGGAAATTCGCGTCACCGGCCAGAACGAAACCTCGTTCATGCACGTGCGCTCGAGCCGCCCGGCCAGCGGCACGGTACTGTCGGCCAGCCGCGAGATCCTGGTGCGCGGCGAGCGCATCGGCCAGGTCACCGTCGAGATGGACGACGCCCGCAGCCAGCAGGAGCTGCGCGGCAAACAGTACAGTTACGCCCTGATGCTGGCCAGCCAGATCGGCATTTCGCTGGTCTTGATCGTGCTGTTCCTGAACAAGCGCATGATCCGGCCGCTGCGCAGCCTGACCCAGTTTTCCGACCGCCTCTCGCGCGGCGACTTCGAAACCCCGCTGGTGCCGCTCGGCGCGGACGAGCTGGGCCGGCTGGGCAGCCAGATGGACCAGATGCGGGTGGCGATCCGCCACCTGTTCGACGATATCGGCGAGCGCGAGGAGCGCTTTCGCACCATCGTCAACCAGATGCCGGGCGCGGTGTTCCGCTACCGCCCGGACGGCACCATCGATTTTTTGAGCGATGCCATCGAAGAAATTTGCGGCTACCCGGCGGCCCTGCTGATCGGCGGCTCGACCTCGCGCTGGACCGACATCATCGCGCCGCCCGACCGCCGCATGCAGCGCCGCGCGGTGGCCGCCGCCGTGATGTCGAACCAGGCCTACGAGATCGAGTACCGCATCCTCGACGCCACCGGGGTGGAACGCTGGGTGTCCGAAAACGGCCAGCCGCAGCGCAGCGAGGACAAGCGCAACGGCGACATCTGGATCGACGGCATCCTCGCCGACATCAGCGAGCGCAAACACAACGAGATGCGCATCGAAGGCCTGCTGGCCGAGCAGAGCGCCATTCTCGACAACGTGATGTTCGGCGTGATGTTCGTGCGCCACCGCCGCGTGGTGTCGGTCAACCGCCGCTGCGAAGAGCTGTTCGGCTATTCCAACGACAACATGACGGGCGGCTCGACGGCACTGATCTTCCCCTCCGACGACGGCTTTGCCACGGCCGGCCCGGACCAGTACGCGGTGCTCGCCGAAGGCAAATACGTCACCGAGGAGCGCCAGTACCGCCACCGCGACGGCACCGTGTTCTGGTGCCTGGTGAGCGGCTTCGCGGTCGATCCCCTGCGCCCGCACGAGGGCTCGATCTGGGTGTTCGCCGACATCACCGAGCGCAAGCTGGCCGAGGAAAAGCTGCGCCTGTCGGCCACCGTGCTCGAACACATCGCCGACGGCGTGATGGTCACCGACACCGCCGGCGCCATCGTCGCCGTCAACCCGGGCTTTACCCAGATTACCGGCTATGGCGAAGCGGAAGTGGTGGGCATGCCTTCGAGCCTGTCGCGCCAGGGCCGCTACGACACGCCGTTCTATCACAAATTGTGGAACGAACTGGCGGCCACCGGTTTCGGCCGCGGCGACATCTGGAACGAGCGCAAGGACGGCGCCACCTACCTCGAATCGCTGACCGTTTCGGCGGTGCGCGACACCGCCGGCGCCGTCACCCACTTCGTCGCCGTCTTCAGCGACATCACCAAGGTGCGCCAGTCGCAGGACAAGCTCGATCACATGGCCCACCACGATCCGCTGACGTCGCTGCCGAACCGGCTGCTGTTCAACGACCGCCTGGCGCACGCCCTGCAGCGCGGCGCGCGCGACGGCCAGCAACTGGCGATCCTGTTCATCGATCTGGACCGTTTTAAAAATGTCAACGACACGCTCGGCCACCAGGTCGGCGACGAGCTGCTCAAGCAGGTGGCGCTGGCGCTGGCGGCGCAGCTGCGCGAAGGCGACACCCTGGCGCGCCTGGGCGGCGACGAGTTCATCGTCCTGCTGGAAAACGTCGACGGCTTCGGCGCCGGCCACGTCGCCGAAAAACTGGTCGCCATGTTCGAGCAGCCCTTCATCGTCGCCGACTACGAATTGTTCGTCACCGGCAGCGTCGGCATCAGCGTGTATCCGAACGACGCCGCCGATCCGAATCTGCTGATCCGCAACGCCGACGTCGCCATGTACCAGGCCAAGGCGCGCGGGCGCAACGGCTACCAGTTCTACGCGCCGTCGATGTCGGGGGAGGGCGTCGAGCGTTTGCGCCTGGAAGCGATGCTGCGCCGCTCGATCGAGAAAAACGAGATCTTCCTCAATTACCAGCCGCAGGTCGACATGGAAACGGGCCGCCTGATCGGCGTGGAGGCGCTGGTACGCTGGCGCAATCCCGAACTGGGGCTGGTGTCGCCCGCCCGTTTCATCCCGGTCGCCGAGGACACCGGCTTCATCAACCAGCTCGGCAAATGGGTGCTGCAGGAAGCCTGCCGCCAGATGGTGCGCTGGGAAGCGGCCGGGCTGGCGGTGCCGAAAATGGCGGTCAACCTGTCGGTCAAGCAGTTCGAGCGGGGCAGCATCGTCAAGATGGTGGCCGATATCCTGCGCGAGACCGGATTGCCGGCGCAGCGGCTGCAGCTGGAAGTGACCGAATCGGTGATCATGAATACCGGCGACGCGCTGGCCTTTGTCAACGACCTGCACGGCATCGGCGTCGGCCTGGCCATCGACGACTTCGGCACCGGCTACTCGTCGCTGGCTTATCTGAAGCAGCTGCCGGTGCAGACCCTCAAAATCGACCGCAGCTTCATCAAGGATATCTCGGCGGACAGCAACGACGAAGCCATCACCATCGCCATCATCCAGCTCGGCAAGAGCCTGAAGCTGTCGGTGATTGCCGAGGGCGTCGAGACCGAAGAGCAGGCGATTTTCCTGCAGCGCCACGGCTGCCGCCATGCCCAGGGCTTTTATTTTGCCCGCCCCAGCCTCGCTGAAAAGGTCCTCGAACAGTGGCTGGTGACGCATTGAGAACGCTGTTTCACGCCAGCCCGAGAAAAACCTCGCGGCGCGCCTTCCTGATCGCCGGGCTGGCCGCCGGCGGCGCCCTGATCGTCGGCGTCGGCATGCTGCCGCCCCGTCAGCGCCTGCGCGGCGCGCGGCCGCTGCCGCTCAGGGACGGCGCCGTGGCCCTGAACGGCTGGGTGGTGGTGCAGCCCGATGGTACGGTGGCGGTGGTGATGGCCCGGAGCGAAATGGGGCAGGGCGTGCACACGGCGCTGCCGATGCTGGTGGCCGAGGAACTCGACGTGCCGCTGGCGATGGTCGGCCTGATGGCCGCGCCGATCGACAAAATCTACGGCAACGTGGCGCTGATGCGCGACATGCTGCCGTTTCACCCCGACCAACGGGGCGCCGGCCGCGACGGCGCCGAATGGATCCTGTCGAAGGTGGGGCGCGAGCTGGGCATCATGTTCACCGGCGGCTCGAGCAGCGTCAAGGACGCCTGGGGACCGATGCGCGAAGCGGGCGCGCTGGCCAGGGCCATGCTGGTGGCGGCCGCCGCCGCCGAGTGGCGGGTCGATCCGAAAACCTGCGCCACCGCCGACGGCTTCGTCACCCATGGTTCGGGGCGCAAGGCCAGTTACGCCAGCCTGGCCACGCGCGCGGCGGCGATCGATCCCGATCCGGCATCAGTGACGCTGAAGACCCCGGCGCAGTTCAAACTGATCGGCCGCCCGCAACCGCGCCGCGACAGCCCCGCCAAGGTGAGCGGCGCGGCCGTCTTCGGCATCGACGCCCGTCCGCCCGGCCTGTTGTACGCGGCGGTGCGCATGGCGCCGCTGGTCGGGGCCGGCGTCGGCACGGTCGATGCGGCCGCCGTGCACGCGCTGCCGGGCGTGAAAGCGGTGATTAATTTTTCCAGCGCACTGGGCAAGCACAGCGGCGCCGGCGCCGGGGTGGCCGTCATCGCCACCACCTGGTGGGGCGCCAGGCAGGCGGCGGCGGCCTTGCCAATTGGCTGGATCGAAGGAGACGCCGCCGCGCTGTCGTCCGAGGCGATTTTCAAACAATTCGCCGCGCGGCTCGACGAGCGCGCCGGCCACGTGTACCACAGTGCCGGCAGCCTGCCGGCAATGAAGGACGGCAAAAGCGCTGGTGTCACCACCATCAGTGCCGAATACCGCGCCCCGTTTCTCGCCCACGCCGCGATGGAACCGGTCAACTGCACGGCCCAGGTCAGCGACGGCAAGGTCAGGTTGTGGGCCTCGACCCAGGTGCCGAGCATTGCGGTCGACATGGCCGCCAAGGTGGCCGGCGTGGCGCGCGAAAACGTCGCGATCGAGGTGCTGCTGCTGGGCGGCGGGTTCGGCCGCCGGTTAGAGGTGGACATGGTGGCGCAGGCAGTGGCGGCGGCGGCCGCTGCCGACGGCATGCCGGTGCAGCTGATCTGGAGCCGCGAGGACGACATGCGCCATGACGTCTACCGTCCCGCCGCGCTGGCGCGCTTCACCGCCAGTATCGATGCCGCCGGGCGCGTGCTCGGCTGGGACAACCACTCGGTGAGCGGCTCGATCGCCCACCAGTACCTGCCCCGCTCGACCGGCTTGCCCGGCTTCGGCCCGGATAAAACCGCCGCCGAGGGCGAATTCGACATGGCCTATGAAATCGCCAACCAGCGCATCGCCCACGAAATCGTCGACAGCGCGGTGCCGATCGGCGACTGGCGCTCGGTGGGCCACTCGCACAATGCGTTTTTCAAGGAGAGCTTCATCGACGAGCTGGCGCATGCGGCCGGCCAGGACGGCGTTGCGTTCCGGCGCGCCCTTTTGCAGCGGCACCCGCGCCACCTGGCGGCGCTCGATGCGGCCGTCAAGGGCGCCGGGCCGGCGCCGGCCGGCCGCGCGCACGGCGTCGCCGTCCACGCCTGCTTCGGCAGCATCGTGGCGCAGGTGGCCGAAGTGTCGATCGAGGACGGCTCCATCCGCGTACACAGGGTGGTCTGCGCCATCGACTGCGGCATCGCCGTCAACCCGAATATCGTCGCCCAGCAGATGGAGTCGGCGGTGGTGTTCGCCCTGTCGGCGGCGCTGGGCGGCGAAATCACCATCAGGAACGGTAAAGTGGAACAGAGCAATTTCCACGACTACCCGGTGCTACGCATTGGCCAGGCGCCGCAGGTGGAGACCATCATCATCGCCAGTGCCGAGCCGCCCGAAGGGGTGGGCGAGCCGGGGGTGCCGCCGCTGGCGCCGGCGGTGGCCAATGCGGTGTTCAAACTGACCGGCAAGCGCCTGCGCAGCCTGCCGCTGCGACTAGCTTAACAAGGTTTTGAGGTTGCTCTGCTGCCAGCTGCGGCGTTCCTCGGTGCTGCTGGCGAGGCGCCCCAGGTCCTCTGACGGCGTCGCCAGCTGCGCCGTGATCAGGCGCTCGGCCAGGGCGGCGTCGGGCAGCACGGTGCCGAAAAAGGCGACCACGTCGTCGCGCTGGATCAGCAGGGTGGGGAAATTTTCGATATCGAGGTCGCCGACGATGTCGGCCTGGTCTTCAATGTCGATCCAGACGAAGCGCAATTGGGGATGGCGCGCCGCCAGCGTCTCGAAGGTGTCGCGGTAACTGCCACAGGTGCCGCACCAGGCGGCGCAGAGGCAGGCGACGGTCCAGCCGCCGTCGGCCAGCTCGGCGGCGAGTTGTGAATGGGTTTCTTGGTTTAGAGTGATGCTCTGCATAAGCATATTTTAGCAGGGGGACTGGCCGGGCCGCGAAAGGCACAAGCGCAGCGCAGATGCCTGTCCCATTTTTGCTCCGCTGCAAATTCGAAGAAACATAGGTGGAATCATTCGCTGGTTGCGGCTCCAAAAATGGGACAGGCACCTTCGGCGCCAGTCCCCCCTACTGTTAAAATACCGCATGCCTACCATTCTCGCCATCGAAACCTCCTCCGAACTGGCCTCCTGCGCCCTGCTGCGGGACGGCGTGCTGAGCGCGCGCGAATCGAATGGCGTGCGCACCCATTCGCAGTCGATTTTGCCGATGGTGCAGGAATTGCTGCAGGACGCCGGCATCGCGCTGGCCGACTGCGACGCCATCGCCTACGGCGCCGGTCCCGGCTCGTTCACCGGGGTGCGCACCGCCACCGGCATCGCCCAGGGACTGGGCTTCGGCGCCGGCAAGCCGGTGGTGCCGGTGGTGACCCTGGCGGCGATGGCGCAAGCCTGCCGCGGCGCCACCGGCGCCGATGAAGTGCTGGCGGTGCTCGATGCGCGCATGGGCGAAGTGTACTGGGCGCGTTACCGCCACGACGGCGCCGGCTGGATCACGCTCGACGCCCCCGCACTGGCCGCCCCCGCCGCGGTGCCGCCGCCCGGCGCGGCCACCGCCTGCGGCAACGGTTACAGCGCCTACCCGGACGCCTTTGCCGGCGTGACCGCAGCGGCCATCATGCCGCACGCCGGCGCCGTCGCCGAACTGGCCGCCATCGAGTTCGCCGCGGGCCGCGTGCTTGCCGCCGCCGTTGCCCAGCCGATCTACCTGCGCAACAAGATCGCCTTTACCAGCGCCGAGCGCCAGCTCATCAACGCCGACAAGGCCGCCGCCGCCGCTGTCGCTCAATAGTCGCAGAATAATGTCCGACTTCGACAAGTACACCTACGCGCCGATGGTGATGGCCGACCTCGACGACGTCTTCGCCATCGAGCTGGCGGTCTATCCGCATCCGTGGACGCGGGGGAATTTCGTCGATTCGCTGGCCGCCGGCTACAGCGCCTGGACCCTGCACGACGGCGCTGCACTGATCGGCTATTTTTTGATCATGCCGGCGCTCGACGAGGCGCACCTGCTGAACGTCTCGGTGGCGGCCGATCGCCAGGGTCAGGGCCTGGGCCGCTACCTGCTCGACAAGGTGGCCGCCTGCGCGCGCGGCCTCGGCGCCGAGTCGGTCCTGCTGGAAGTGCGCCCGTCCAACCAGCGCGCGCTGGCCGTGTATCTGCGCTACGGTTTCACCGAAATCGGCCGGCGCAAGAATTATTATCCGGCCCACGACGGCCGCCGCGAAGAAGCCATCGTCATGAGATTTACCCTATGAGCGCCAGCACCATCGACCCGCGCAACGCCGCCTTCCTGGCCGAGATGGGCATCACGCCGCTGTGGCAGATGCGCGCCGCCTCGCAGCCGCTGGCCGACGCCGTCCCGGCCGATTTCGACCCCGTGCTGCCTGCCGATCCCGCGCTGCCAGCCGAAACGCCGGTCGAAGCCGACATCGGCGCGATGGACTGGAGAACGCTCAACAACGCGATTGCCGCCTGCGAGCGCTGCGGCTGCAAGAATAATAAGGAAGGCGCCGGCGCCAAAAAAGCCATTGCCGGCGACGGCGCCAGGTCCGCCGTGTGGATGGTGGTGGCCGGCGCCACCACGGTGCAGGACGAAGCGGAGCGCCAGCCGCTGGCCGGCGCGCCCGGCAAGCTGCTGGCCAATATGCTCAAGGCGGTGCAGCTCTCGCGCGAAGAAAACGTGTATGTCACCAACCTGGTCAAGTGCCGCCTGACCAGCGCCGGCGGCGGCGAGCGCGCCCCGACGGCCGACGAAGTGCAGGCCTGCCGGCCGTTCGTCGAACGCGAACTGGCCCTGTGCGGCGCCGGCGTCGTGCTTACCCTCGGCCAGGTCGCCACCAATGCCTTGCTTGAGCAGCCGCTGTCGGCGCCGCTGGCCGAATCGCGCGGCAAAGTGCAGCAGTTCGGCGGCGCCGCGCTGGTGGCGACCCTGCACCCGGCCGAATTGCTGCAGCGGGGGCCGGACAAGGCGCTGGCCTGGGCCGACTTGTGCCTGGCGCGCGCGACCCATGGACAGCCGCAATAAGGCTTTCGAGGGCAGTTACCAGGCGCGCTTTGCCGAGCGCTGGGGCGCCTTGCGCAATCCGCACGTGCGCGCGCTGGCCTGGCTGCTCGATTCGCCCGACCTGCTCGATCCCGCCGCCGCCGAGTGGGCCGGCAAGCTGGCCGCGCCGACCGCCATCACCGTCGAACTGAGCGAGTCGTTGCTGCGCCTGGACGCCGACCCGGCGCCCTTGCTGGCGGTGCTGGGCGAGCGGCCGTATACGCGCCTGGGCCTGTACGCCGAAAAGCTGATGGCCTATTTTTATCAGGCGCAGGGCCGGCTGGTGGCGCACGGCCTGCAGGTGCGCGCCAGCCGCAACGATACCGTCGGCGAGTTCGACTTTCTGCTCGACGCCGACGGCGAGGAGGGCGTCGAACACATCGAACTGGCCACCAAGTTCTATCTGCTGCAGGGCGAGGCGGCCGCGCGCTTCGACAGCCTGATCGGCCCGAATCTGGCCGACAGCCTGGGCGCCAAAATGAGAAAAATCATCGGCAAGCAGCTGGCGCTGGCCGATCACCCCGCGGCGCAGGCGGTGCTGCCGCGTCCCGTGATCAAGGCGCGCGCGCTGGTCAAGGGCTGGCTGTTCTATCCGTCCGAAGTGTCAGCCATGCCGGGCATCGCCCGTGGCCACTGCGCCGGTTTCTGGTGCACTGTCGACGGCATCGCCGCGCACGCCGGCGGACCGTGGGTGATCCTGCCGCGCCTGCAATGGCTGGCGCCGTACCGGCTTGAGGGCGCTGCCACGACGTTCGATGACGCCGGCCTGGCCGATGCGGTCGCCGCCCTGTTCGAAAACAGCCGCTCGCCGGTGATGGTCGCCGCGCTGCGGCGCGCCGCCAACGGCGACATGGTCGAGCGCAGCCGCGGTTTTATTGTTCCGGCCGACTGGCAGGCGCAGGCCGTGCTGCGGCGGCAATCGCTGGCTTAGCTTGTGGCGCACCGCAGAGCCGCACCGATATCTGGTAGGCTCTACAGGCATACGCAGCAATGCGAACCGACCATCCATTTTAATCAGTGAGAAGAGCCGTCCATGAAGCCATCCCGTCTACTTTTGAATACCCTGTTGCTGGCGGGCGCCTCCGCCTCAGCCGCTCCGTTTCCGGCGCCGTTCGCCACCCAGCTGGGCGCCAACTATCCCGCCATCGAAACGCTGTACCAGGATCTGCACCGCAATCCGGAGCTCGGTTTCAACGAACGACAGACCGCCGCCAACCTGGCCAGGCTGGCCAAGGGGCTTGGTTTCGAGGTCACCACCGGGGTCGGCGGCACCGGCGTGGTGGCGCTGCTGCGCAATGGCCCCGGTCCGACCGTGATGCTGCGCACCGAGATGGATGCCTTGCCGGTGCTGGAAAAAACCAATCTGCCGTTTGCCAGCAAGGTGACGACGAAAAATGCCGCCGGCGAGACGGTGGCGGTGGCGCACGCCTGCGGCCACGATTTGCACATGGCGGCCTGGTACGGCACCGCCAAGCTGATGGCCGATAATCGCAAAAGCTGGAGCGGCACCTTGATGTTGATCGGCCAGCCCGCCGAGGAAAGCATCGCCGGTGCGGCGGCCATGCTCAAGGACGGCCTGTTCCAGCGCTTCCCCAAGCCCGACTATGCGCTGTCGATGCACGACGACGCCAGCGGCCCGTCCGGCACCATCATGTACCACGCCGGGCCGTTTCGCGCCTCGGCCGACGTCGTCAACATCACCATCTACGGCCAGGGCGGCCACGGCGCCGTGCCGCACGAAACGCGCGACCCGATCGTGATGGCGGCGCGCATCGTGCTGGCGCTGCAGACCCTGGTCTCGCGCGAGAACAACCCGATCGACCCGGCCGTGATCACCGTCGGCAGCATCCACGGCGGCACCCAGGGCAACATCATCCCGGACCAGGTCACCTTGCAGCTGTCGGTGCGCTCCTTCAAGCCGGAAGTGCGTAAGCGCGTGCTGGCCAGTATCGCGCGCGATGTCAAGGGCGAGGCGATGGCCGCCGGCGCGCCGAAGGAGCCGCTGGTCGAAGTCAAGACCGGTACCGACTCGGTCTACAACGA
>JAQGNM010000017.1 GCA_028291845.1 Massilia sp.
CATCGAAGCGCGCTATGGCGCCGCCGAGCCTGAAATCAAGCCGGCCGCCGCCACCTGCGCGACGGGCACGTCCGCAACCGGCACGTCCGCAACCGGCACGTCCGCAACCGGCACGTCCGCAACCGGCACGTCCGCAACCAGCACCTCCGGCGACGTCAAGGATCTGGAAGTGAAGGATTGCTGCGCCGACGGCAGCGTCGACATTCCCAAGGCGACCTCCAGCCAGCCGGGCGAAGTGAAAAACTTCGAACAGTTCATCTACAAAGTCTGGGGCGCCGGCATCGCCAAGCATTTCGCCATTCCTTACAACAAAAAGCTGTGGACCGTGCCGCTCGACCAGATGGAAACCTCATGGCTGGGCGGACGGGTGCCGCTGCCCGATCTCGAGCAAATCATCGAAGGCGCGCTCGAACCGGTCGGCAAGCCGATGGGCCCGAACGCGCGTTTCGGTTACCCCTTGAAAGGCGGCTTCCAGGCGCTGATCAACGGCTTCCTGCCGCATATCCAGGGCAAGATCGAACTCAATGCCGATGTCGTTCAGCTGCTGCCGCAAGAACACCTGATCGCCATGGCGGACGGCCGCCGCTTCCGCTACGACGACCTGATCAGCACGATGCCGCTGCCGGAACTGATCAAGATCATCGGCAACGCCGCGCCGCCGGAAGTGCAGGCGGCGGCCCGCGGTCTGCAGCATATTTCGATCCGCAACGTCAATATCGGCGTCAACCGCGAGAACATCACCGACAAGCACTGGATTTATTATCCGGAAGATTCGATCTTCCACCGCATCTTCGTCCAGGGTAACGCCAGCCCAGAATGCAATGCGCCAGGCGGCTTTGGCTTCACTTGCGAGATTTCCTACTCCAGCCACAAGCCGCTGCCGTGCGAAGGCGACGAGCTGATCCGCAGGGTCATCGCCGACTGCATCAAGGTCGGCATGATCCGCGAAGACGATGTCATCCTCGCCGCCAACGAAACCGATATGCCGTATGCCTACGTGCTGTATGACCATGCCCGCGCCGCCAACGTGGAAACGGTGCGCAACTGGCTGGCCCAGTACGACGTGCACCTGTCGGGCCGCTACAGCGAGTGGGAGTACTACAACTCGGATCACGCTTTCCTGGCCGGCAAGAAAGCGGCGGAAAAGATCCAGAGCGTGCAGCAAGCAAAGATTGCCGCCAAAGCGTAAAACGCCTTGGCGACTAACCGCTGCCTTGGCGCAGCGGTTTTTTTGGTTCAAATAATTTACTCAGGTCATTGGTTCACCGGCAAAAGCCGGTGCCTGGACCGCTGGCCGTCGTACCCGCCCGCCGAAGCTGCGTCCACAGTTTTACGAGCCGGCAGGCAGGTACGACGAGAGAAGTGCGTAATGGGTTCATGAACAGCTTGCCTGCAGGGCGGTGGACGCCCGGCTGTATCGATACAAGAGCTGGTTCGCGCAAACACGCCGCAGTTCACACGATGAAATCCGCAGTAAACAACATTTGAAGAGGTTAGCAATGGTAAAGAAAAGCACTTCCGCTAAAAACAGCAAGTCTGTCGGCGATACCGCCGGCGCCGGCTCCGTCATGAGCTCCGTGTCGGGCCCGTCGTCCAACCAGCTGCCGACCTCGCTCGGCGCGGTCGATGCCACCTCGCCGCAGTTGCTGGAAAAAGTCGCCTCCGGGTTCGACCTGGCGGCGCAGATGCCGTTCAACCCCAACAAGCCGGCCGAGTATGGCGATGCCGCCCGTACGCCGCAGCCGGGCGACACGGCCGAGCCGAAAAGCCCGACCGCCACCGGCAGCACGGTGATGGAATCGGTGGCGAGCGACAAGGTCGGCGCCGGTGGTCCGGTGATCGGCGAAAATCCGACCGTGGCGCCGCTCGACCGCGTGCGCGTCGATGGCGGCGGCCAGATCCTCACCACCAACCAGGGGGTGCCGGTCGCCGACAACCAGCATTCGCTCAAGCAAGGGCTGCGTGGTCCGACCTTGATGGAAGACTTTATTCTGCGCGAAAAAATCACCCATTTCGACCATGAGCGCATTCCCGAGCGCGTGGTGCACGCGCGCGGTTCGGCCGCCCACGGCGTGTTCGAAAGCTATGGCGATTTTTCCCAGTTCACCCGCGCTTCGCTGCTGAGCGAAGCGGGCAAGCAAACCCCGGTGTTCGTGCGCTTCTCCACCGTCGCCGGCGAGCGCGGTTCGGCCGACACCGTGCGCGACGTGCGCGGTTTCGCCGTCAAGTTTTATACGGACGAAGGCAACTGGGACCTGGTCGGAAACAACATCCCGGTGTTTTTCATCCAGGACGCGATGAAATTCCCCGACGTGGTGCACGCGGTCAAGCCCGAACCACATCACCAGATGCCGCAAGCCTCCAGCGCGCACGACACCTTCTGGGATTTCGTGTCGCTGCAGCCGGAATCGACCCACATGCTGATGTGGCAAATGTCCGACCGCGCGATTCCGCGCAGCTACCGCATGATGCAGGGCTTCGGCGTCCACACTTTCCGCCTGGTCAACAGCGAGGGCGCCTCGGTGTTCTGCAAATTCCACTGGACTCCGCTGGCCGGTACCCACTCGCTGGTGTGGGACGAGGCGGCGCGCATCGTCGGCGCCGACCCCGATTTCCACCGCCGCGACCTGTGGGAAGCAATCGAAGCGGGCGCCTACCCGGAGTATGAACTGGGCGTGCAGATCTTTACCGAAGAGCAGGCCGAAGCGTTCGAATTCGACGTGCTCGACTCGACCAAGCTGATCCCGGAAGAAGTCATCCCCTTGACCCCGCTGGGCAAGATGACCCTGAACCGCAATCCCGACAATTTCTTTGCCGAGACCGAACAGGTGGCGTTTTGCACGGCCCACGTGGTGCCGGGCGTCGACTTCAGTAACGATCCCTTGCTGCATGGCCGTATCCACTCCTACCTCGATACCCAGATCAGCCGCTTGGGCGGACCGAATTTCCATGAAATTCCCATCAACTCGCCGATCGCTCCGGTGTTCAACAACCAGCGCGACGGCATGCACCGCCAGGCCATCCATCGTGGCCGCGTGGCGTACGAGCCGAATTCGCTGGCCGGCGGCTTCCCCGCCCAGGCCGGTACCAAGGGCTACCAGAGCTTCCCGGCGCAAACCCTGGTGGCTGAAGACAAGGTACGCGGCAAGCCCGAGAAATTCTCCGAGCATTTCGGCCAGGCGCGCCAGTTCTTCCTCAGCCAGTCGCCGATCGAACAGGCCCACATCATCGGCGCCTTCCGTTTCGAGTTGACCCGCGTGCAAACCCCGGCAATCCGCGCCCGCGTGGTGTCGATGCTGGCCAATGTCGACGCCGACCTGGCCGCCAGCGTCGCCGAGGGTCTGGGCATCGAGGTGCCGGCGGCGCAACCGCGCGCCACCGAACTGCCGATGCCGATATACGAGCCGGCGCCGTCCTTGTCGCTGATGGTGCGCCCGGGCAGCAAGGGCATCCAGACCCGCAAGGTCGCCCTGCTGGCCTCGCACGGCGTCGATGCCGCCGGCGCCCGCGTGGTGTACGACGCCTTGCTGGCGCAAGGGGCTGTACCGCGTATCGTCGGCAGCCACCTGGGCCGCCTGAAAACCATGGCGGGCGATCCGCTCGACGTCGAAATCTCGATGGAAGCCGGTCCTGCCGTGTTGTGGGATGCAATCGTGGTGCTCGACGGCGCCGATTCGGTGCAGGGCTTGAGCAAGAACGCGCTGGCGCTGGAATTCGTGCGCATGCAGCACCGCCACTGCAAGGCCATCCTGGTGCTCGGCGCCGGCAGTACCTTGCTCGATGTGGCCGGCGTGCCGGCCGCCTTGCCGGACGGTAGCCCGGACGCCGCGGTGGTGGTGGCCGACGAGGGCGCCGCCGGCGCGCAAGCCGGCGTCGCCAAGTTCATCGAAGCGATGAGCATGCATCGTTTTTACACGCGCGAAATGGATCCGCCGATGGTGTAAGAGACTGAATTTACCGTCTCTATAAGACAATTCCCGACATTGTCGGGATCGTCCTACGTGGGCGCTGGCGTATTCCCGTCAAGCGCCCACTTTGCTGTTTGCTACCCTGTGTTAACCCAACATTAAAGAGCAAAGGATTCATAATGAAAGCATTGACCTACCACGGCGCCATGGATGTACGTGTCGATAACGTTCCCGATCCCGTGTTGCAGCGCGACGACGATATTTTGTTGAAAGTCACCGCCACCGCCATCTGCGGTTCCGACCTTCACATGTACCGCGGTAAGATTCCCGCCATGCACAGCGGCGACATTCTCGGCCACGAGTTCATGGGTGAAGTGGTCGACGCCGGCGCCGGCGTGACTTCGCTGGCCAAGGGCGACCGCGTGGTGGTGCCGTTCGTGATCGCCTGTGGCAGCTGCTTCTATTGCGACATCCAGCTGTTTTCCGCGTGCGAGACCACCAATCCGGACCGCGGCACGATCATGAACAAGAAAAGCCTGCGTTCAGGCGCGGCGCTGTTCGGCTTCAGCCACATGTACGGCGGCGTGCCGGGCGGCCAGGCCGAGTACGTGCGTGTGCCGAAGGCCAACGTCGGCCCCATCAAGATTCCCAAAAATTTGTCGGACGAGCAGGTGCTGTTCCTCAGCGACATTCTGCCGACCGGCTATCAGGCGGTGCTCAACAGCGGTGTGCAAAAGGGCGGCAGCCTGGCCATTTTCGGCGCCGGACCGGTTGGCCTGATGGCCGCCGCATCGG
>JAQGNM010000086.1 GCA_028291845.1 Massilia sp.
ATCCTTGGACCGGTCTGTCCCGTCGTTACCCGCAAGGCACCCGCCTGTTCGGTAAAGTCACCAACCTGACCGACTACGGCGCGTTCGTCGAAGTCGAGCAGGGTATCGAAGGCCTGGTCCACGTGTCGGAAATGGACTGGACCAACAAGAACGTCGCCCCGAACAAAGTCGTCCAGCTGGGCGATGAAGTCGAAGTGATGGTCCTGGAAATCGATGAAGAGCGTCGCCGTATTTCGCTGGGCATGAAGCAGTGCAAGGCAAATCCATGGGATGACTTCGGCGTGACCCACAAGAAGGGTGACAAAGTCCGTGGCGCCATCAAGTCGATCACCGACTTCGGCGTGTTCATCGGCCTGGCTGGCAACATCGACGGCCTGGTGCACCTGTCCGACCTGTCGTGGACCGAGACCGGCGAAGAAGCCGTCCGCCGCTTCAAGAAGGGTGACGAACTCGAAGCCATCGTGCTGGCCATCGACGTCGAGCGCGAGCGTGTTTCGCTGGGCGTCAAGCAGCTCGAAGGCGACCCGTTCAACAACTTCGCCGCCATGAACGACAAGGGTTCGCTGGTCACCGGTACCGTCAAGTCGGTCGAGCCGAAGGGCGCCGTGATCCAGTTGTCGGAAGAAGTCGAAGGCTACCTGCGCGCATCCGAAATCTCGCGCGACCGCGTGGAAGACGCCGGCACCCACCTGAAAGTGGGCGATTCGGTCGAAGCACTGGTCATCAACATCGATCGCAAGGCTCGCAGCATCCAGTTGTCGATCAAGGCGAAAGACAATGTCGAGACCCAGGAAGCAATGCAGAAGATGGCAGCAACCTCCGACAACAATGCGGCATCGGGCACCACCAGCCTGGGCGCACTGTTGAAGGCCAAGTTCGATAACAAGAACTGATTGCGGATCCGAGCCAGATGACGAAATCCGAATTGATCAACCGCCTCGCTGAGCGTTATTCTCAGCTGGTGGCGAAAGATGCGGAGTACGCTGTCAAGACCATTCTCGACGCGATGACCAACGCTCTGGCGACCGGTCAGCGCATCGAGATCCGCGGTTTCGGCAGTTTTGCATTGAACAGCCGTCCTCCCCGTATCGGCCGCAATCCGAAGTCGGGCGACAAGGTGATGGTCCCGGAAAAACGGGTTCCCCACTTCAAGCCCGGCAAGCAGTTGCGCGAGCGTGTCGATGCGATGGTCGGCCAGCCGATCATCGAAGATTGATTCATCTGGCTTCCTGCAAGCCAAGAACGGCGCCCTCGGGCGCCGTTTTTTTTCGTCCGCGGCGCCTTCGGTCGCCGTTTTTTTTCGTCCGCGGCATGCGCGCGCCGTGCCGGACGCTGGTGTACTTTGAATAAATTCCCCCGATGTGAGACACTTCGCATTTCGACCCCATCGGGACTCCGGCTGATGAAATTTGTATCCACCCTGGTTGGATTGATCCTGTTTATTTTGTTCTTCGGCTTCGCGCTGAAAAACACCCAGGAAGTCGACCTGCATTTCTTCCTCAATTACGAGTTGCGCGGCCCGCTGGTGCTGATGCTGCTGGCGTTTTTCATCGCCGGCGCCGCGCTCGGCATCCTGGCCGTCACGCCGACGGTGTTCCGCCACCGCCGCGAGCGCACGCGCCATGAAGACACCATTCAGGCCCTGCAAAACGCCAAGGGCGCGAGCGGCGCGCCGCAACCCGACAGCGTCGACGCTGCGCGCTGAGCCGGTAGCGCTGCGATCGACCTTCACGACCAACCCACAATAAAAACAATCCATGGAATTTGAACTCTGGTGGCTGCTCGGCATCCCCTTCTTTTTCGCCCTCGGCTGGATCGCCGCGCGGGTCGACATCAAGCAGCTGCTGGCCGAATCGCGCAGCCTGCCCACGGCGTATTTCAAGGGCCTTAATTTCCTGCTGGCCGACCAGCATGACAAGGCCATCGACGCCTTCATCGACATCGTCAAACTCGATCCGGAAACGGCCGACATGCACTTCGCGCTCGGTAACCTGTTTCGCCGCCGCGGCGAAATCGAGCGTGCCATCCGGGTCCACCAGAATTTGCTGTCGCGCCCCGACCTGCCGCTCGAACAGCAGCAGCACGCCCAGTACGAACTGGGCATGGACTATCTGAAAGCGGGCCTGCTCGACCGCGCCGAAGAGACCTTCAATCTGCTGCTCGAGAGCGCCTATTCGGTGCAGGCGCGGCGGGCCTTGCTGGAGATCTTCCAGCGCGAAAAAGAGTGGCGCCGCGCCATCGATGCCGCCAAGGGCTTGCAGGACTCCGGCGCCGGCGCGCGCCAGAAGGAAATCGCCCAGTTCTATTGCGAACTGGCGCAGGACGCGCTGGTGCAGATGCAGGTGGTCGAAGCGGTCGCGCTGCTCGACCAGGCCCTGCTGGCCGACCGCAAGAACGTGCGCGCCACCATGCTGCTGGGCGACGCCCAGCTGGCCCAGGGCGACGTCGAAGGCGCCTTGCTGACCTGGCGCCGCGTCGAGCAGCAAAGCGTGCCGCACGTGGCGCTGGTGGCGGCGCGCCTGATGGACGGCTACCGGAAGGTAGGACGGCCCCAGGAGGGCGTCAACCTGCTGCGCGCCTACCTGGCCGAGGCGTCGTCGATCGACCTGATCGAAGTGGTGTTCAAGGCCGTCATCGAACTCGATGGGGTCGATGCCGCCAAGCGCGTGGTGGTCGAGGAACTGCGCCGCAATCCGACCCTGCTGGGCCTCGACAAGCTGCTCGAAGCGCGCATGATGGACGCGCCGGCAGATATCTGGGAAGAGCTGTCGATGGTGAAGAACCTGGTGCACGGTTACACCCAGAAGCTGGCGCGCTACCAGTGCAGCCAGTGCGGTTTCTAGGCGCGCCAGTTTTATTGGCAGTGCCCGGGCTGCAGCCGCTGGGAGACCTACCCGCCGCGCCGTACCGAAGAACTCAATGTGATGAACTGATGAACAATCCAGTACCGAGCCGCCTGCTCACGCCCGACAGCAATCCCCACATCGCCGCCCCTGACCTGTCGGCGGTGCGCATCCTGGTGGTGGGCGATGTCATGCTCGACCGCTACTGGTTCGGCGAGGTCAGCCGCATCTCGCCGGAAGCGCCGGTGCCGATCGTGCGGGTGGAAAAGCGCGAGGAGAGACTGGGCGGCGCCGCCAACGTGGCGCGCAATGTCGCCTCGCTGGGCGCCCATGTCGGCTTGCTGGGCGTGGTCGGCGCCGACGAGGCGGGCGAGCAGGTGGCCGCGCTGCTGGCCGAATCGAGCATCCACAGCTACCTGCAGCGCGACAGCGCGATTTCCACCATCATCAAGCTGCGCGTGATCGGCCGCCAGCAGCAGTTGCTGCGCATCGACTTCGAGGATGCGCCCACCGACACCGTGCTGCGCGACAAACTGACCGCTTTTAACAGCAAGCTGCCCGATTACGGTGTCGTGATCCTGTCGGACTACAACAAGGGCAGCCTGGTCAACGTGGCCGCGATGATCAAGAGCGCGCGCGCCGCCGGCAAGGTGGTGATGGTCGACCCGAAAGGCGACGATTTTTCGCCGTACGCGGGAGCCTCGATTCTCACTCCCAACAAATCGGAATTGAAGCGCATCGTCGGCAGCTGGAACAGCGAAGAGCAGCTCACCGCCAAGGCGCAGGCGCTGCGCACGGAACTGGGCCTCGATGCGCTGCTGTTGACCCGTTCGGAAGAGGGCATGAGCCTGTACAGCGCGACGGAAATTCTGCACATGCACGCGGCCGCCCGCGAAGTGTTCGACGTCTCCGGCGCCGGCGACACGGTGATCGCCACCATGGCCGCCATGCTGGGCGCCGGCATGCCGATGGCCGACGCCCTGATCACCGCCAACCGCGCCGGCGGCATCGTTGTCGGCAAACTCGGCACGGCCACCGTCACCCGCGGCGAATTGTTCGGGCCGGGCGCTTGACGCTGTTGAGCGCGCTCTAAAGTGCGCCGTCAACGCTCAGTCTGAGTGGCCGTTGTAGGGTCTCGGGCGGCATGTGCCGGCCGTGAACCGATAACGGAGACAACAGATGATCAAGCAATTGACGCAATACGTGATGCTGGCAGCCGCGACCCTGGTCGCCACCATGGGCTTCGCCCTGGCCCAGGTCGATGTCAACAAGGCCGACGCCGCCGCCCTCGACGGCGTGAAAGGCATCGGGCCGAAGATGTCCAAGGCCATCCTCGACGAACGCACCAAGGGCGGCCCTTTCAAGGACTGGAGCGATTTCGAAAAGCGGGTACAAGGCGTGGGTGAAAAGAGCGCGAAAAAGTTGTCGGGCAACGGCTTGACGGTGGGCGGCAAGCCGCTCGATGGGGCTGCCGTGGCGGTAGCGCCGAAGGCGGATGCCAAAAAAACCGCGAAGTAAGAAGAAGGGGGACTGGCCGGGCCGCGTTCGGACCGAAGGTGCCTGTCCCCCTGCTGCAAACGCCATCTAAACGCGAAAATGCGCTCCAGCATACAATGGCTACTTGACCGAACAGCAGAGAGCCATATGTCTTACAAGACCATCCAGGATACGATCGGCAACACCCCGCTGGTGCAGCTGGTGCGCTTGCCGGGCGCCGACGCCGCTGCGCGTAACAACATTATCTTAGGCAAGATGGAAGGCGACAACCCGGCCGGCTCCGTAAAAGACCGCGCGGCGCTGTCGATGTTGCGGCGCGCCGAGGAGCGCGGCGACATCAAGCCGGGCGACACCCTGATCGAAGCGACCAGCGGCAATACCGGCATCGCGCTGGCGATGGTCGCTGCCGTGCGCGGCTACAAGATGGTCCTGTTGATGCCGGACAACCTGTCGATCGAGCGGCGCCAGAGCATGGCGGCCTACGGCGCCCAGATCGTGTTGACGCCCAAGACCGGCGGCATGGAATATGCGCGCGACATGGCCGAGCAGATGCAGCGCGAGGGCAAGGGCATCATCCTCGACCAGTTCGGCAATGGCGACAATCCGCGCGCCCACTATGAAACCACCGGGCCGGAACTGTGGCGCGACACCGGCGGGCGCATCACCCATTTCGTCAGCGCCATGGGCACCACCGGCACCATCATGGGCGTGTCGCAATACCTGAAAGAGCAAAACGAGGCGGTGCGCATCATCGGCGCCCAGCCGGAAGATGGCTCGTCGATCCCCGGCATTCGCAAATGGCCGGAAGCCTATCTGCCGAAAATTTTCAACCGCGCCCGCGTCGACCAGATCGAAAGCGTGAGCCAGGCGCAGGCCGAACACATGGCGCGCCGGCTGGCAGCGGAAGAGGGGATTTTCTGCGGCATCTCGGCCGCCGGCGCCTGCGAAATCGCCTTGCGGATTTCGCAGACGGTTGAGAACGCCACCATCGTCTTTATTGTTTGCGACCGCGGGGACCGCTACCTATCCACAGGAGTCTTCCCCGCCTGACACGTTGGCGCCTGGCATAAGCCACTGCGCGGCGCAACTTGCGGCCTGCGGTGCTCGCTGTACAGTCGTACAGCTCCGCGCCGCAGACCGCAATTTGCATCCGCTCGCTACGCTTCTGCCAGGCGCCGAGACGACTGTGGTTTGACAGATTTTTAAGTTAAAAAAATAGTGCCGATGTCCCGTTGACCGGGACATCGGCACTAATTATTTATACCGTTGCGCGAACTGGTCGGGCGGCCGGATTACGCTTGCGGTTCGCCTTCTTTTGGCTTGAACTGCTTGTCGCTGATGCGGAACTTGTTGCGGCGGTCGCCCATGAGGTAGCGCAGGTCGCGGATCGACAGATCGCTTACTTCGTGCATGCGGATCAGCAGCGAGGCGCCGACCGGCAGGCGGTGGTGGCGGATTTTGGAGATTACCGGCGGCGCTACTTCGAGGGCGCGCGACAGGGCTGCATCGTTTTTCAGACGCAGGTTTTCGATCAAGGTGTCGAGCAACCGGTTAGGGTTGTATTGCAACAGATCGTCCGAATCCGAATCGCTGTTCATGTCAATGCCGACTTGGTTTGTCATTTTCGATCATTCCTATTTGAGTTGTGCCACTGGTTCATAGACTAGGCGTTCGCGCTGCTACAACCATGTAAATTGATACCGACTGCAATGGTTTCCGAGAACACTTTGGAAAATATATACACAATTGTACAAGAAATCCCAATGTAATACCTGACAGCAATAAAATTTTACGTGTTTATCATGATTTTATTGTTGTCGCTATGCAACGTAGCCACAGTGCAATTCTCTCACATTTACGCAAAGCGAGAATTGTTTTCTCAGTAAACTTAAGTGTAGTGCAATTGGGGGAGAATGGCCGCACAAATGAAAAATATTGTGAACTGTTGCAATGATTATGGGGGTATCACTCGCACCCGCAACATCTGTGCTGTTGAGTTCGGCTAAGCGACCGGCATACCCCCATGAGTATGCCTCATAAAATGTTAAATAACTTAGTGCCGAAAGCCATTCCTTCGTTACAGTTGATTACAAAGTTTCCTGTATCACAAGGCCGATGCGGTGCGGGCCTGGCGGATGGTGCGGCCCAGATCGATCACTGACATGGCGTAAAAATAACTGCGGTTGTACTGGGTGATAGCATAAAAGTTATCGGTCGCCAGCCAATATTCTGTTGCTTCCGCGCCATTTTGAAGGTCGATCAAGCCAAACATGATGTTGGGCGGCAGGGAGGCGGCGGTAGTCACGCCGGCGGCGGCCAGTTGATCGGCCGTATAAGTGGCCTGCAAGCCCTGGCCGATCATGTTTTCCCACCCCCGGCTTGGCGATACTTGCGCCGGATACACGGCGGGCATATTGCCGCTTGGGCGCCAGCCATGCTGCACCAGAAAATTGGCGACGCTGCCGATGGCGTCGACGGGCGAGGCGCGCAGGTCGATTCTGCCGTCGGCATCGAAGTCTACGCCGTAGGACAATATGCTGCCGGGCATAAATTGCGGCAGGCCGACGGCGCCGGCGAAGGAGCCGACCAGGCTGAAAGGATCGATACTCGATTTACGCGCCAGCAGCAGGGTGTTTTCCAGTTCGCCACGGAAAAACGCCTGGCGCGCCTCGCGGTTGGGCGCGTCCGGATAGGCAAACGCCAGGGTGGTCAGCACGTCGAGCACACGGAAGCGTCCGGTATTGCGGCCATATACCGTTTCCACGCCGATGATGGCGACAATGATTTCGGCCGGGACGCCGTACTGCGCTTCGGCGCGTGCCAGCGCGTCGGCGTGCTGGTTCCAGAAATCGACGCCGGCGTTGATGCGCACCGGCTCGATGAAGCGCTCGCGATAGGCCTGCCAGTTTTTCGGTTTGCCCGGCGGCGCCGGCTTGACCAGCTGTACCGCCGAATCGATGTAGTTGACCTGCTCCATCACCGCTTTCAGGGCGGCCGCATCGAAGCTGTATTTGCTCACCATCTCGGCTTCGAAATCGGCCACCGCCTGCCAGCCGCGGAAGTTGACCGGCTCACCCTCGTAATCGACCTTGCGCACCGGCGCGGCCGGCTTGGCGACCTTGGCCAATTTGGCGGCGTTGGCCGCCTTGGTCAATTTGGCGGCCTTGGCCGCCTTGAGCGCCGTGAGCGCCTTCGGATGCTTTTCTTTGCCGGCGTGGGACGCGGTGGATTTTGCTTTCGTCGCAGCGGTTTTCTTCTCGGCGGCGTGGGCCGGGGCGATGGCGCCGGCCAGCACGGCGGCCAGCAGGGCCGGGGCGAACAGGGCAGTTGGCGGCAGGCGCCTGCATAAACGATGTATCAGGGTGGACGGCAGCGGGGTCATCGAAGTTTGGTCAACAGACGTTTCAGGGCGGCGTGCAGCCCGGCGGGAGCTGGCTGCGCGCCATATTTGTAGGCGACGTAGAGCCGCAGGAAATCAAGCGCGGCCTGCTTGCGCGCGGCCGGCATGGCGGCGGCGTCGATGCGGCGGCCGAAGTCGTT
>JAQGNM010000115.1 GCA_028291845.1 Massilia sp.
GGTCGAGCTGGCGTTCAGGGCGATCGGATCGAGCGCGCTGTTGATAGCCACGAAGCCGGCGCTGGACGCGACGCTGACACCGGCGACGACCGCTGCGGCAGCGTTGTCGGCCGTGATGACGACGTCATACTTGCCAGCTGGCATACGGGCCAGGTTGAACTCGCCGGTAACCGGATCGACCAGGGTGCCGCGCACGATCACGCCATTTTGCTGCGCGGTGACACTGACGTTGCGTCCCAGCAGCGCCTTGTCGACAAAACCGCTGATTCCATTTTTGATCGATGGCAACGCGGTGACCACCGGACGCAGAAGCACCTGGCCATTGTTCGGCACGATCGAACGGCACGAATCGACGTTTACCACCAAGTCCAGCGCCTGGCCATTGGCAATGTCGAAGTTGTCGTTGTACAGCACGCCACTCGGCGCCACGGCCTGGGTAATCAAAGGCATTTCGGTGGTGCTACCGGCGGCAACCACACTGTTGGTGGTGTTATTGCTGCTGTTGGCATCGAACACCACGCGAGCCTGGGCATAGTGGCCCGGCAGCAAGGCCGCGGTGCCCAGCGACACGGTGGCGCCATTGCGCAATTGTGCGGTGTTGATGCGGCGTGGCTGGCTCAGCGCCAGCTCGGTCCAGCCGGCACTGCCTTCGGTTGCCGCCGGATCCATGTGGAAGCGCAGCTTGGTAATGGTCAGATTGACAGTGTCGTAACCGCAGCCTGCATCGCCCGCAATGCTGACCGCCGCCGTACCGAACAGCACCGATGGTGTCGCCGGGTTGCTCGGCGTGGTGGTGGTCGGGTTGCTTGGCGTAGTCGTGGTCGGCGTGGTCGTGGTGGGCGACGTCGTGGTCGGCGACGTCGTGGCAGGCGTCGTAGTCGTGGTCGTGGTCGGCGTCGTCGGTGCGGTCACGGTCTGCCCGGCCAGCGAAGTCCCGCCGCCCCCACCTCCGCCGCAAGCACTCAGGCAAGCGGCAGCGATGGCGGAAGTAGCGGCGAGGCGAATAAAAGAAGTGTTCATGTCAGTGCCCTGGTATCGATTGGATGGCCGAAACAGCGAAAACTGCTCAGCGGATGAAGCGATCATATCGATGCCAATTTGAAACACTGTTCGCCAGTTCACATAAAAAAAATACAAGGCTGATGACGGAAAAATATTAAACAGATGTAATGTTCACGTTGTAAAAGGGCCGACGATGCCTCGATAAGGAGCCTGCTTGACACTGCCTCAGTGCGCGCATGGGACAGGCACCTTCCGGTGCCAGTCCCCCCTGCCGGGAGCTTTTCACTTGATCAAGCAAACAAAAGCAGGGTTCACTTTTGTTTGATGGTTTTAGTGGGCCTCGTCCCAGTTCTTGCCAACCCCCACCTCCGCCAGCAGCGGCACCTTCAGTTCAGCCACCCCCGCCATCAAGGCCGGCAACTTGACTTTCACCAGCTCCAGCTCGCTCTCCGGCACCTCCAGCACCAGTTCATCGTGCACTTGCATGATCATCCGGGTGGCTAGCTGGTCTTGCTCGATCCAGTCCTGCACGGCGATCATGGCCAGCTTGATCAGGTCGGCGGCGGTGCCCTGCATCGGCGCATTGATAGCGGCGCGTTCGGCGCCCTGGCGCCGCGGGCCGTTCGGCGAATTGATTTCCGGCAGCCACAGGCGGCGGCCGAATACGGTTTCGACATAGCCGCGCGCCTTGGCTTGCAGACGGGTGTCTTCCATGTACTGGCGCACGCCCGAGAAGCGGGCAAAGTAGCGGTCGATGTAATTTTGCGCGGCCGCCCGTTCGATGGCGAGATTGCTGGCGAGGCCGAAGGCGCTCATACCGTAGATCAAGCCAAAATTGATCACCTTGGCATAGCGGCGCTGCTCGCTGTCGACTTCGGCGGGCAGCACACCGAAAATTTCCGCTGCGGTGGCGCGGTGAATGTCTTCGCCTTCGGCAAAGGCGCGCAGCATCGCTTCGTCGCCCGAGATATGCGCCATGATGCGCAGTTCGATTTGCGAATAGTCGGCCGAGACGATCACGTTGCCGGGGCCGGCAATGAAGGCCTCGCGGATGCGGCGGCCTTCCTTGGTGCGGATCGGAATGTTCTGCAGGTTCGGATCGTTCGACGACAGCCGTCCCGTCACTGCCACCGCCTGCGCATAATTGGTGTGCACGCGGCCGGTGTCGCGGTTGACCATGCGCGGCAGTTTGTCGGTGTAGGTCGATTTGAGTTTCGACATGCCGCGGTACTCCAGCAAAATCTTTGGCAGCGGGAAATCCTCGGCCAGCTTTTGCAGCACCTCTTCATCGGTCGACGGCGCCCCGCCCGGCGTTTTCTTGATGACCGGCAGGCCCAGTTTGACGAAGAAAATTTCGCCGATCTGTTTCGGCGATCCCAAATTGAAGGGGCCGCCGGCCAGATCGTAGGCTTGCTGCTCGAGTTCCATGATGCGCTTGCCCAATTCGGCGGACTGCACATTGAGCAGGTCGGCATCCACCAGCACGCCATTTCTCTCGATTTTATGCAGCACCACCGAGGTCGGCAGCTCGATCTTGCGATAGATAAACTCGAGCTTCGAATCGCTCTCGACATGGCCCTTCATGGCGCCGTGCAGGCGCAGGGTGATGTCGGCGTCCTCGCCCGCATACTCGGTGGCGTGGCTCAGTTCGACCTGGTCGAAACAGATCTGCCCTGCCCCCTTGCCGCACACTTCGGTGAACGGGATGGTGGTGTAGCCCAGGTGGCGCAGGGCCAGGTTGTCCATGTCGTGCGGCTTGTGCGATTCGAACACATACGACTCGAGCAGGGTGTCGTCGACGATGCCGCGCAGGGTCACACCCTGGTTGGCGAAAATGTGGCTGTCGTATTTCAGGTTCTGGCCGACCTTCGGCTTGTCGGCATTTTCCAGCCAGGGCTTCATTTTTTCCAGCACGAGTTCACGCGGCAACTGTTCCGGCACGCCGGCGTAGCGGTGCGCAACCGGGATGTAGCAGCCTTTGCCGACTTCGACCGCCAGCGAGATGCCGACCAGCTGCGCCGTCATCGGCTCCAGCGAGGTGGTTTCGGTGTCGATCGAGGTCAGCGGCGCCTGGTCGATCAGGGCCAACCATTTGTCGAGCTGCTCGATGGTGTTGACCATTTCGTACTCGCCACGTATCAGCGGCAGCAATGCCGGTTCGGCAAACTTGTCGCCCTCGGGTGAATTCAGGGCCGGCATCGGCGCGCGACCGGCATCGGGATTGGCGACGATTTCACGCAACAGGGTTTTAAAGCCGAAGCGCTGGAAGAAGCCGACCAGCGCCTCCTTGTCTTCCGGCTGCGCCACCAGCGACTCGGTGATCGACACCATGTGGCCACTCAGATCGCAGTCGGTTTTGACGGTGATCAGCTCGCGCCCCTTCGGCAGCCATTCGAGCGCCTGACGCAGGTTTTCGCCGACCGCGCCGCCGATCGAGGCGGCGTTCTGCATGACGCCCTCCAGGCTGTCGTGCGCCGTCAGCCATTTGATGGCAGTCTTCGGACCGCATTTCATCACGCCGGGGATGTTGTCGACAGTGTCGCCGATCAGGGTCAGATAATCGATGATGCGATGCGGCGGCACGCCGAACTTTTCCAGCACGCCTGCTTCGTCGAGCTTTTCATTGCTCATCGTATTGATCAGCATGA
>JAQGNM010000129.1 GCA_028291845.1 Massilia sp.
GCCGCGCCCGCGCCGCGTGCGGCCGCGGCGCGCCAGCCGGCCCAGCATGCTGCCGCCAAGGACGAATGGGAAGAGTTTTAAGGGCGCGCCCAACAAAGCCCCCATGGCCGCGTTGCTCCGTCTCGCCGTACACACGGGGTTGGACAATGTCCCGGGAACTGCGGTACTGTCTTCGACCTCGCGCCTTGCCCTGAAGACTTTGTCAGGCGCTATTTAAGGGCGGCACTCATTGCAGTTATCGGCGCGCCTGCGTATGCTGCCGCCGATGAATCTTGAATGTACCACCGCGCCGCCGCGCCGGGCGTCCTGCCCCACCTGTTTGCGTCCGCAAACGACCTGCATCTGCCGCTGGATCGCCAGCGTGCCGTTCGACGCCAGTCTGCTGATTCTGCAGCACCCGATGGAAACCGCCAACGCCAAGGGCAGTGCGCGCCTGCTGCACTTGTGCGTTCCCGGCAGCGTCATGCTCAGCGGCG
This sequence comes from Massilia sp., assembly GCA_028291845.1. Classification (GTDB taxonomy): domain Bacteria; phylum Pseudomonadota; class Gammaproteobacteria; order Burkholderiales; family Burkholderiaceae_D; genus JAFCUW01. The sequence goes on from JAQGNM010000129.1 coordinate 477, forward strand.
AGCGCTTCGATCCGCTGCTGTTGTCGGCGCAGTTGCACGCCGGCGCACGCACGCCGTTGTTGCTGTATCCGGGCGACAATGCCGAGGTGGCCTTTGCGCCCGAGCCGGTGCCAGCCTCCAGGCTGCGCCTGGTGGTGCTCGACGGCACCTGGCGCAAGAGCCGCAAGATGCTCCATCTCAATCCCGTGCTGGCCGGGCTGCCGCGGCTGTCGCTGCGCGACATGCCAGCTTCCCATTACCGTATCCGCAAGGCCCACGCGCCGCACCAGCTGTCGAGCTTCGAGGCGGCTGCCTACGCCTTGAGCGTATTGCAGAACGATCGCGCCGGGCCGGCAAAACTGGCGCACCTGCTGGCCGCCTTCGACGGCTTCGTCGACCAGCAGGCCGGCTATGCGGCCGTCCGCGGCACCGGCTGAACTTTCTCTAATTCATTGCCGCTAGCACACTAAGGCTGGCAATTGTTGAGCGCCATCAGACTCCATGCCGATCGCGGCGATGCAGCGCGCATGGACCGCTACCATCACTTCGCAGCTTCCTGATTCCCCACGAATTTCTTTTGAGATTCCCACGAGCGCGAGGAACAATATGAACAAAATTGTGATGATGGCTGGCGCGCTGGCGTCTGCCTGTTTGATGGCAGGCGCCGGCAGCGTCGGCGCGGCGCCGGCCCAGGGGCCGGTCAGTAAAGCCAATACAGTGTCGTCGCTGTTGCCGAACACCTATTGGACGCCGGCCCGTTTCCGCGCCGCCAAGGCGCTCGACCTGCCGCTGGCCGCGCCCGGCCAGACCCACCAAAGCCTGCTGCCGCCGGCAACCGGCAAGCCGCAGTCGAGCGACGCCGGCCTGCCTACCATCGAACTGAATGCCGCGGCGCAGAACCTGTTCGCCGCGCTCGATCCGCGCAGCGGCAACTTCGACGTGATGCAAGGGCCGGTATCGGCCGCCGTCGACAGCTCCTTGCAGAGCAATCCCGGCGTCACCCCGACCGCCGCCGGCACCTTCGGCGCCTACTACACCAGCACCCGTGTGTTCCCGATGTTCACCGGCGCCGCCGCCCCGTATTCGGCCGACCGCGCCTACCCCTACCGCACCGTGGGCAAGCTGTTTTTCTCGATTAACGGCGTGCCCTATCTGTGCTCGGCGTCGGTGATCCAGCGGCGCGTGGTGGCCACCGCCGGCCATTGCGTCCACTCGGGCAATCTGGCCACCGGCTTCTACAGCGACTTTGTGTTCGTCCCCGCCTACCGTGACGGCAGTGCGCCTTTCAGGGCCTGGAACTGGCGTTTCGTCACCACCACCTACACCTGGGCCACCGGCAACGGTGGCGTCCCCAACGCCGCCGACTATGCCATGATCGAGTTCGACGACCAGTCGATTTCTACCGGCGGCAGCGCCGTCAAGCTCGGCAACGTCACCGGCTGGCTCGGCTGGCAGACCAATAGCCTGATACCGAATCACACGTCCAAGCTGGGCTACCCCTGCAACCTTGACGCGTGCCAGAAAATGCAAAATATCACCAGCAACAGCTTCCAGGCGACCGAGCCGAATAACGTTGAATACGGCTCCGACGCCCGCGGCGGCTCCAGCGGCGGTCCCTGGGTGCAAAACTTCCAGGTACTGCAGGCGGGCGGCGGCACCGGCATCAAGGCGGTGAGCAACCGCGTGGTCGGCATCACCTCCTACGGCTACGTGAGTGAAGAGCCGAAAGTACAAGGCGCCTCCAACCTCGACGGCCGCTGGGTCCAGCTGTTCCTCACCGTCTGCGGCGCCCACGCCGGCAACTGCACGAATTAAGGGGGGACTGCGGAGGGGGGACTGGCACAAGCGCAGCGCAGATGCCTGTCCCATTTCTGTCACACCAGCAAACTGAATTTCAGCCTATAACCATTATCAGAAAACACTGCGTCCCAGGCCGATGGCACACTTGAATTTACGCGCTCACCCGCGTAATATACTGTACAAACATACAGTAAACTCAATCCGTGCCAAACCGCCCCCCACGAACAGTCGAGCCAGTGCATGAGCAAGTCATGCTCCCACCGCGTCCCTTGTCCGCCCGCAAGGGCAGGGGCGCCGTCTCGAACCTGCAAGGCCGCTACGAAGTCGACACCCGCGAACCGGTCGACGACGGCTGGTCATACGAAGGCGCTGATGACGCCGACGAAGCCGCCGATATTGCGGATGGCAACGAGGGCAGAGAGGGCAAGGAGAGCAATGACGCCGACACCCCACCCCCCCGCCTTAAAACCCACATCACCAACGAACACGCGAAAACCATACTCAGCCGTAACGCCACGCCCGACAACCCATTCAACGTTTCACACAAACCCAACCGCGGCTGCG
>JAQGNM010000159.1 GCA_028291845.1 Massilia sp.
CGTCGAACGTGGAACTGATGCGTCAAATCATGGCGCACTATCACAACGATCTGATGAATCTGGACGCGTAAGCTGCCGCCGCCGATCCTCTTCCTGCCACAGCCTAGTCCAGCCCTCGTTCATGACCATTAAAATCAGCCAGGTATTCGATTCCGGTTCCATTGTCGTCGTCAAGGCCGACAGCGCCGCGCGCATCGACCTCGAATTGCGCAGCGATTCGCATGCCGAGATTCACCAGTGGTTCCACTTCCGTCTGCAGGGCGCACGCGCCCAGCCGTGCACGATTCGCTTCCTCAATGCCGGTCAGGCGACCTACCCGAAAGGGTTCGAGGGTTACCAGGTGGTTGCCAGTTACGACACCGAAAACTGGTTTCGCGTGCCGACCAGCTTCGACGGCCAGGTGATGACGGTGCAGCACACGCCGGAACTGGACAGTGTGTATTACGCCTATTTCGAGCCGTATTCCTGGGAGCGCCACCTGCGCCTGCTGGGCGAGATCGCCGAAAATCCCCTGGCCCGCGTGTGCGACATCGGCTCGACCGTCGAGGGCCGCGACATGAACCTGGTGGTGATCGGTGACGAGTCTGCCGAGAAAAAGATCTGGGTCATTGCGCGCCAGCATCCGGGCGAAACCATGGCCGAGTGGTTTGTCGAAGGCATGATCGATGCCTTGCTCGACGATGCCTGCCCGATCGCCCGCAAGCTGCGCCAGCGCGCCGTGTTCTATATCGTACCGAACATGAATCCGGACGGCGCCTTCCGCGGGAACCTGCGCACCAACGCCGCCGGCGCCAACCTGAACCGCGAGTGGATGACGCCGACGGCGCAGCGCAGCCCGGAAGTGCTGTGCGTCAAATCGAAGATCGAAGAAACCGGCTGCGACATGTTCTTCGACATCCATGGCGACGAAGCGCTGCCTTATAACTTTGTCGCCGGCAATGAAATGCTGGCCGACTTCACGCCCGAGCGCGCCGAGCGCCAGGGCGCTTTCATCGACCGCTACATCGCCGCCAGCCCGGATTTCCAGAAAGCCGTCGGCTACGCCGCCAGCAAGTACAACGCCGACATGCTGACCTTGGCGTCGAAATACATCGGCCACACCTACAAATGCTTGTCGCTGACCCTGGAGATGCCGTTCAAGGACAATGCCGATTTGCCGGACCCCCACACCGGCTGGAACGGCGCCCGCAGCAGCGCGCTTGGCAAGGCGATCCTGCAACCGATCCTGCAGTCGCTCGATTGACCGTGATGGGCGTCGAAATCGAGCGCAAGTTTTTGTTGGCTGGCGACGGCTGGCGCTCGCTCGGGGTTGCCGTTTCGATGCGCCAGGGCTACCTGTCCTCCGACAAGGCGCGCGTCGTGCGCGTACGTATCGAGGGCGAGCAAGCGTATATCACCATCAAGGGCAAGAGCGCCGGCGCCACGCGTGGCGAGTGGGAGTATCCGGTGCCGGTGGCTGACGCCGAGGAACTGTTGTTGCTGTGCGAGCAGCCACTGGTGGAGAAGGTGCGAAGGCGGATCGATTTTCAGGGTCACACCTGGGAAGTCGACGAATTTTTTGGCGTGAATGCCGGGTTGATCGTGGCGGAGATCGAACTTTCGTCCGAGGGCGAGGCGTTCGACAAGCCGGAGTGGATCGGCGCGGAGGTGACGGATGATGCGCGGTATTACAATTCGAGTTTGGTGAAGCGGCCGTTTAGTAGTTGGTAAGTTTGCAGGAGGGGGGACTGGCGCCGAAGGTGCCTGTCCCATTTTTACCGCTGCCCGAAACTCAAATGAACAGTTTGCTTCAAGTCAAAAATGGGACAGGCATCTGCGCGCTGCGCGCTTGTGCCAGTCCCCCCCTTCGCTCGCCGTCCCTCAATGAAAATGCTCATTCCCCGCCGGCGCATCGTCCGGCATTTCAGGATGCACCAGTTCGCCTGATGGATCGGCGAACAGCGGCGCGCCGCAGTCGTCGCAGAACTCGATCACATAACGTTCAGTGTGCTTCTTGATGTGGGTGATCCCTGCTTCATTGAGGCAGGCAACGATCTCGTCGACCGGCGTTTTGCGCTGGTCGTCCAGGCCCAGGCCGAGCGATGCCAGGCCTTCGACGGGGGTGCCGTCTTCGTCTTCCTCGCCGTACAGCGGCCAGACGATGCCGTACATGACTTCGCTTTCCTGGCGCAAGGTGAATCCCACGCGGTATTCGTCGATCTGGCCGTCGGCGTTTTCTTCGCCGAAGCCGGCCACCACGGCGCGCAGGTCGGCCGCTTCGATGCCCAGCGTATTGGTCAGGTAGTGCACGGCGGCGCGGATCGATACCGGGCGTATCAGTTTATCGGCCTCGCGGCAGGCGACATAATATGCTTCCGGCAACAGTAGTTCGACGCCGCAGCCCGGTAACAGCCGGCTGATGGCGGGCGTGGCCTGCTCGCGCCACTGGACCAGCGCCGCTGCGCGCTCGTCGCTGAAACGGGCCAGGTGCTCTGGTTCTTGCCAGCGGAAAATCGCAGCGCCCTTCTGGGCCACCACCACCCCCAGCAAATACCGGGTATCGGCCAAAAATGGCGCGGTTTCCGCCTGGCGCGGCGCCGGCTTGACGCTGCTGCCCTTGAAGGCGGCCTGCGCCAGCTTGAGGGTCATCGCATAGGCTTCGGCGTGGGTGTGCGGCAACTGGTCGATCGAATACAAATGCGGCGCCAGCGCCAGGCGGGTGTTGCCCGCCAACAGGTGGGCACCGAAGTGCGCCGACAGGGTGGTCAGCAACTCGCCCGGAATATTGCCCGAGCCAATCGAAAAGCGGGTCCACGCCAGTACCGGCGCCGCCACCAGCAGCGCCTGCCAGGTGGTTTCCACGCCGTCGACTAGTTCCGTCATGGTCGACGACTCGCTGACCGCCTCGGCGCCTTCCAACAGCACGTCGTAGGCGTTGACGTCATCCTTGAACAGGCTGTTCAAGGTATTGTCGATGGTGTCCTGGTGCCCGGTCTTGAGCAATTTCTGCAGGGACAGCTCGAGCTGCTGCTCGAGCATGCGCTCCTCTAACCGGCTGCCGGCCTGCGAGATGGACGAGGACAGCGCGATCAGGCGCTGGGCTTCAGCGGAGAGCCGGGGAGGGGAAGCTTTGAATGGACGGCGCATGGCTCTTGAATTAGTAGTGTGGTGCAATGAAAACGAAATAGCTTGAAGGCTGGCGGGTTTGCCACCTTGATCACGTATTGTAGTTGATTCGGCGTGCGCTCATCGCGCTCGCGCAGCTTGCCGCACAAAGGAAGCGCCAAAAAAAACGCCGGGCGAACCGGCGTTTCATTTTGCATTCAAGCCAGCGACAAATTACGCCGCCAGCAATTGACGCAGCACGAACGGCAGGATGCCGCCATGCTTGTAGTAGTCGACTTCGATCGGGGTGTCGATCCGCAGCAGCACGGTCACTTCCTCGACGTCGCCGTTGGCGCGGTGGATCACCAGGGTGGCCAGCTGTTGCGGCTTGATCTCGCCTTCCAGGCCTTTCAGATCGAACACTTCGTTACCGGTAATGTTCAGGGTTTGCACCGAGTCGTCGCCGATGAATTGCAGCGGCAACACGCCCATGCCGACCAGGTTCGAGCGGTGGATGCGCTCGAAGGAGCGGGTGATGACCGCTTTCACGCCCAGCAGCTGGGTGCCCTTGGCGGCCCAGTCGCGCGAGGAGCCGGTGCCGTATTCCTCGCCGCCGAACACCATGGTCGGCACGCCCTCGTCGATGTACTTCATGGCCGCGTCGTAGATCGACATCTGCTCGCCCGAAGGCTGGTGAATGGTGATGCCGCCTTCGACCGCGGAACCGTCGGCCTTGGGCGGGATCATGCGGTTCTTGATACGCACGTTGGCAAAAGTGCCGCGCATCATGATTTCATGGTTGCCGCGGCGCGAGCCGTAGGAGTTGAAGTCGGCCTTCAATACACCCTTGGCTTTCAGCCATTTGCCCGCGGGACCGTTTTCCTGGTTCGAACCGGCCGGCGAGATGTGGTCGGTGGTGATCGAGTCGCCGAACACGCCAAGCGCGCGGGCGCCGGTGATGCCGGTGGCGGCCGCTTGAGGGACCATGGTGAAATTATCAAAAAATGGCGGCTCGGCGATGTAGGTCGAGGTCGGCCAGTTGTAGACCTGGCCGGCGACCGTCGTCACTTTTTCCCACAGCTCGCCCGGAGCATTTTTCACGTCGGCGTAATTGGCCTTGAAGACCGAGGCATTCATGGCGAACTTCATCATGGCGGCCACTTCCTTCGAAGTCGGCCAGATGTCGCCCAGGTAGACGTCGCGGCCTGCTGCGTTCTTGCCCACCGGTTCGGTCATCAGGTCTTTCGACATGTTGCCGGCGATCGCGTAGGCGACCACCAGCGGTGGCGACGCGAGGAAGTTCGAACGGATGTTCGGATGGATACGCGCTTCGAAGTTACGGTTGCCTGACAGCACAGCCGAGGCGACGATATCGTTGTCGAGGATGGCCTGGTTCATTTCAGGCGTCAAATCGCCCGCATTGCCGATACAGGTGGTGCAACCGTAAGCGGTGACGCCAAAGCCCAGTTGCTCCATGTACGGCAGCAGGCCGGCGGCGGTCAGGTATTCGGTGACCACGCGCGAGCCGGGCGCCAGCGAGGTCTTGATGTGGGGAGCCACGCTCAAGCCCGCTTCCACGGCCTTTTTGGCCAGCAGGCCGGCGGCCAGCATCACGCTCGGGTTCGAGGTGTTGGTGCACGAAGTGATCGCGGCGATCAGCACGTCGCCATTCTTCACGTTCACGCCATTGCTGGTGGTGTAGGTGTGGGTCAGATCGGCAGCGGACTTGTTGAAGCCATTCTCGGTGGTAGGCTTACTGAACAGTTCGGCGAAGTTCGACTTGACGTTGCCCAGTTCGATACGGTCCTGCGGACGCTTGGGACCGGCCAGCGACGGCGTCACCGTTGCCAGGTCGAGCGTGACGATGCGGGTGTAGTCGATCTCGCCGGCTTTCGGGATGCCGTACATGCCCTGCGCCTTGTAGTAATTCTGGAAGGCGGTGATTTCGTCCTTGGTGCGGCCGGTGCCTTCGAAGTATTCGACGGTGGCGTCGTCGACCGGGAAAAAGCCCATGGTGGCGCCGTATTCCGGCGCCATGTTGGCAATCGTCGCGCGGTCGGTCAGCGACAGCGACTCGGTGCCTTCACCGAAGAATTCGACGAACTTGCCGACGACTTTTTCTTTGCGCAGCAGTTCGGTGATGGTCAACACCAGGTCGGTGGCGGTGCAGCCTTCGCGCAGTTGACCTTGCAGGTGCACGCCGATGACGTCCGGGGTCAGGAAGTACACTGGCTGGCCGAGCATGCCCGCTTCGGCTTCGATACCGCCCACGCCCCAGCCGACCACGCCGATGCCGTTGATCATGGTGGTGTGCGAGTCGGTGCCGACCAGGGTGTCAGGGTAGTAGGTGTTGTCCTGCTTGTGCACGCCGCGCGCCAGGTATTCCAGGTTGACCTGGTGGACGATGCCGAAGCCCGGCGGCACCACGCCGAAGGTGTCGAAGGCTTGCATGCCCCACTTCATGAACTGGTAGCGCTCGTTGTTGCGCGAAAATTCCAGCTTCATGTTCAGGTCCAGCGCGCCCTTTTCGCGGTAGTGGTCGATGGTGACCGAGTGGTCGACCACCAGGTCGACCGGCACCAGCGGCTCGATGTTCTTCGGGTTCAGGCCCATCTTGTGGGCGACGTTGCGCATGGCGGCCAGGTCGGCCAGCAGCGGCACGCCGGTGAAGTCCTGCAACACCACGCGGGCGACGACGAAAGGAATCTCGTCGGTGCGCTCGGCGTTCGGCGCCCAGTTGGCCAGCTGGCGCACGTGTTCTTCCGTGACCTTCTTGCCATCGCAGTTACGCAGCACGGACTCGAGCACGATACGGATCGACACCGGCAGACGCGAGACGTTCACGTTCAGGCTTTTTGCCAAAGCCGGCAGCGAGTAGAACTGGCCTTTCTTGCCAGCCGATAATTTGAAATCCTTCAGCGTGTTCAGGGTGTTGCGGGACATGACCTCTCCTTCAGTGGTGTTGGTGCTGCAAATTCAGTTGTGGACGTGATTCATCAACGGCGTTTTAATTGGTGAGCGGTTTTTGCGCGGCCGCAGGCGGCACTTGCGGCACCGCCGGCGTCGGCGTCGATGGCAGGACCGGCGTGGCTTCCACTGGGGCCGCGGCTGGCGCGCTTGCCGGCGCCGTGTCTGCCGGCACTGCGGCCGGCACGGCGGCCGGCGTTGCTACCGGCGCGGCTTGCGGCGTCGCCACCAGTACGGTTGCCGCCGGCGCGGGCGACGGCGTCGCCGG
>JAQGNM010000188.1 GCA_028291845.1 Massilia sp.
GCACATGGTCGCCCACCCGCAGCGACGCCGCCGCCACCGTGCTGGCGGTGCGCCGCGCAGGATAATCGTCAAGGCGCATGGCGGCCGGCGGCAGGCCCTGGCGCAAGCGGCGCAGCAGGCCGGCGCCGGCACAGCGGGCGCGCAGTTCCATGTACTGGGTCGCCAGCAGCAGGAAGATGAACATGCTCACAGCGTCGAAATAGCTGTCCCCTTCCCCGCGCACCAGCGCCACCACGCTGGCCCCGAATGCAGCGGCGATACCCAGCGCCACCGGCAAGTCCATGCCGGGCCGGCCGGCGCGCAGGCCGCGCCAGGCGCCGCGCCAGAACGGCTGCGCCGCGTACAGCACCGCCGGCGCCGTCAGCGCACAGGCGGCCCACTGCAGCAGGCGGCGGCTGGCGCCGTCCATATCGTCGGCCGCATCCCCGCTTGCGAGGTATACCGGCAACACGTACATCATCACCTGCATCATCGCCAGGCCTGCCACGAACAGGCGCTTGAACAGACTGCGGCGTTCCGCTTCAAGACGGGCCGCGTGGCTGGCGGCGTCGAAACGGTATGCGCGATAGCCGATGGCGGCCAGGCTGGCGATGAAGGCATCCAGGCGCGACGCGCTGCCGCGCCAGCGCAGGCGCAGCAGCGCGCTGCCGGCATTGACTTCGGCCTGCAGCACGCCAGCTTGGCCGAGCAGCTGGCGCTCGATCAGCCAGCTGCAGGCGGCGCAGCGGATCGCCTCGACCGACAGCAGCGCGGTGTGCTCGGCGCCCGCCACAGCGGCATCGGGCAGCGCAGGGGTGGGCGCCGCATCCGGCGGCGGCGCCGACCAGCCGGTCCGCCGCAGATAAAAACTCTCCAGACCCTGTCCGACGATGCTCGACGCCACCGCCAGGCAGCTCGGACAGCACATTCGCTGCTCGATACCGTTGACGGTCAAGCGCCACGGCGAGCGGGCCGGCGCCGGCAGGCCGCAGTGAAAACACGGCGCCACCGCGCGCGCATTCATGTGCCCAGCCCCGGCGCCAGACACAATCCGGGCAGCAGGTGCTCGAAGCCGCCCGCCGCGCGCAGCATGCCCGCCACGCCGAAGCCGGCCACCAGCGCGCCGCAGGCGAAACGCGCCGGGCGGCGCTGCAGCAGCGCCCGCAGCTGTCCGCCCGCCACGCCCACGGCGATCAGCAAGGGCAGTGTGCCCAGGCCGAATGCGAGCATCAGCAATGCGCCCTGCGCCGCCGAGCCGCACACCAGCGCGGCGAGCAGACTGCTGTAGACCATCCCGCACGGCAGCCAGCCCCACAACGCGCCCATGGCAAACAATTTATGGGGCCGGTCGAGCGGCAGCAGCATGGCGGTGAAAGGCTCGATGCGGCGCCAGAGGTGGCCGCCCAGCCGCTCCAGCACAGCCAGGCCGCGCCAGGCGCCGGACAGATACAGGCCCAGCGCCACCAGCATGGCGCTGACCAGCCACAAGCCCGGCATGGCGATGGCGGCCAGGCTCGCCACACCTGCCAACTGGCGCGCGCCCCCGCCCACCTGGCCGCCGATGGCGCCGGCCAGGGCGCCGGCGGCGCAATAGCTGGCGATGCGCCCCGCATTGTAGGCGGCCACGCGCACCAACACACGCTGCGGCGCCGCCTGCCTTACCACCGCCACCGGGAAGGCGCGTCCCGGCAGCATCGAGAAGGCGCTGACGATGCCGCCGCACATGCCCACGCAATGCACGCTGCCCGCCAGGCCCACCAACAGCATGGGCAGCAGGGGCAGCAGAAAGGCGGAGGGAGGCGCCGCCAGCGCGGTGGCGATCATGGCATTCAGACAGTAGCGGAAAAGCGCGTGGGTGCGCCGGGCACGGGAACGCCTTGCTCCGCGGGTTTGCCCACGGGTTGGCCCAAATACGCGTCAAATACCATGCACACATTGCGGATCAACAGGCGGCCCCGCTCCGTCACGCTGATCCAGCCGTCTTCCAGCACCACCAGAGCGTCGCCGGCCAACTGGTCCAGCGCCGCCAGTTCGGCCTTGAAGTAATCGGCGAACACGATGGGGAACGCCTGCTCGATTGCCGCGATCGACAGCTCGAACTGGCACATCAGCATCTGGATGATGGTCCGGCGCAGCACATCGTCCATGCTCAGGGCGACGCCCCGCTCGATGGGCAGGCGCTGCTCGTCGATGGCGGCATAATAAGCGTCGAGCGTCTTGGCGTTCTGGCTGTAGGTGGTGCCGACCGCGCCGATGGCCGACACGCCGCAGGCGACGATATCGGCATCGGCGTGGGTGGAATAGCCCTGGAAGTTGCGGTGCAGCCGGCCCTGGCGCTGGGCCACCGCCAACTCGTCGCCCGGCTTGGCGAAATGGTCCATGCCGATATAGACGTAGCCGGCGCGGCCCAGGCGCTCGATCGCCATGCCGAGCATGGCCAGCTTGGTCTCGCCGTCCGGCAGGCGTGCCGTGTCGATGCGGCGTTGGGGCTTGAACAGCTGCGGCAAATGGGCATAGTGGTACAAGGCGATGCGGTCAGGATCGGCGCGAACGACGCGCTCGAGGGTATCGGCCATGGTCGCCAGGTTCTGCTCGGGCAGCCCGTAAATCAGGTCGATGTTCACCGAGCGGTAGCCGTGCGCACGGGCGGCGGCGATGATCGCCAGAGTCTGCGCCTCGGGCTGGACCCGGTTGACGGCGCGCTGCACGGCCTCGTCGAAATCCTGCACGCCCAGGCTGAGGCGATTGAAGCCTTGCTGGCGCAGGCGGGCAATGCGCTGCGGCGTGACGGTGCGGGGATCGACCTCGATGGCGTACTCGCCCTCGGCATCGCTGGCGAAGGCGAAATGGTGACGCAGGACGGCCATCAATTCATCGATCTGCGCATCCGACAGATAGGTCGGCGTGCCGCCGCCCAGGTGCAGCTGGCGCAGCTGGTGCATGCCGGTGAACAGCGCGCCCTGCATGGCGATTTCCCGTTTCAGGTAGGCCAGGTAACGGGCCGCCTTGTCGGTGCGCCGGGTGACGATCTTGTTGCAAGCGCAGTAGTAGCAGACGGTGTCGCAAAACGGGATGTGCAGGTAAAGCGATAGCGGCTGCACCGCGCCCCGGCTGCGCCGCGCCGCCACCGCGCCGAGATAGTCGCCATAGCCGAAGCCGCCATGGAAGCGGTCGGCGGTGGGATAGGACGTGTAGCGTGGTCCGGCGCGGCTCAGCTTGCGCAGCAGGGCGGCGTCGAAACGGACGGCGGCGGGGTCGGTGCACTGAGCGATGGGGGCGGCGTGAGGCATGCAAACTTTCATGAACGGCAGCCCACGGCGGGCAATGCTGACCGTCGCAGTGTAAGAAGGTGAAGTGAGGAAATCTTTGACTTGCATCAAAATCGCACCTGCGCAGGCATTTACCCGATGCCGGAGCTTCGGCGAGGGCGCTCTCAAATTCCCGTTTGCGTGGCGTGCCACCATGTTGCCGGCGACCGGCCCGATGCGCATCGTCAGATAAAAATCAGGCGAGCTTCTGCGCGCTCGCTCTTGTACGATTCAAACAGGATTACTAATAAAATAGCAAGTTACTTCAGCACTCTCTGCGCCACCATCACCAGCGCGCCCGTGACCCCAACCCCCGCCACAATCCAGAAATAATCCAGACTCGCCAGCAAGGTCGTCTGCTGCCCCAGCATTTGCGCCAACCCTGCCCCCGCCAGCGCCCCCGGATTTAACGCCCCACTCTGCGCATACGCCGCCGTGAGTTGATGCAGCGACTGCTCATAAACCGGATCGCCGGCGGCAAAGTGCCCGCTCAACGCCGCCCCGTGCATGGCGCTCCGCGTCTGCATGCTGATCGTCGCCAGCGAAATCCCCACGCTGCCGCCGAACTGCGCCAGCATGTTCTTGATCTGCTGCGCGTGAGAAAACACCGTCTCGTGATGCGACACTTCGCGGAAGGTGTGCATGGCGGTCGTCGCCAGCACCAGCATGACGAACACGCCATAGCAGGCCAGCGCCGGCACGAAATCGGTCCACAGGTCGGCGGCGGGACTCAGGTGGGCGATCTTCCAGCCGAACACCGACAGCGCCAGAAAGCCGACCAGGTAATATTTTTTCGCTGCCGGCTTTCTCGGCAGCAGAACCGACAGAAAGATCCAGCTCACGACTGTGGCGGCCAGTCCCACCGCCTGCACCTGGCCGATGACTTCCCACGGGAAGCCGAGACCGCGCTGCAGCAACGCCGGCAAGGTGTAGTTGGTGGCCGCCATCAGGATGTAGCAGAAAGTAAACAAGGCGACGCCGCTCCAGTAGCGGGCATTGTGCAACGCGCCGATGTTGAGCAGCACCCTGTCGTGGCGGTACATGGCGCGCGCAAAGTATCCCAGCGCCAGCACGCCGACCAGGCCGGCGCCGGCCAGCATGGTGGCGTCGCCGTAAAAATCGTACCAGGAGCGCTGCAGCGCGTACAGCACGCAGAAGCTGCCGGCGATCAGCACCATCAACAGCACCGGGTGCGATTCGCTGTGCAGTTCGCGGGCCGAGGTGTCGGCGGGCAGGCAGATGGCAGCCAGCAGCACCGCCACGGTGGCAATCCCGATCAGGGCGATAAAAATCCAGCGCCAGCCATCGTGCGAGATGGCGGTCGAGGCCAGCCACGGGGCGCTGGCGCTGCTGACGGCCAGGGCGCTGGCAAAATACTTGATGCCGGTGAAGCGGGCCGGGCTGGGCGGGATCAGGTTGACCAGCAGGCGCGCCGAAGTCATCAGGCTGCCGCCGCCCATCGCCATGCACACGCGGCCAGCCAGAAATTGCAGATAGGTAGTCGAGGAGCCGCACACCGCCGCGCCGATCATGAACAGCGCCAGCGACAGCATGACGAAGCGTCGCACACCCAGGCGCTCGGCGAACCAGCGCTGCTTGGCGATGGCGGCGATGGCGACGCAGGCGTAGGTGGCGCTGATCAGGCTGAACTCTTCCGGGGCGGCGCCGATTTCGCCCATGATGGGGCCGGAGCCGAAGGCGATCATGCCGCTTTGCAGGTATTCGATCGCCGTCAGCAGGAAGATGGTGAACAGCAGCAGCTGCGGATGGCGGGGCGGCGACTGCGCCGGAGCTGGCTTCATGAACTGGCTTTCACAACGTGACGCTTATGAATTGGCGGCGATGATGCGCTTGACGGCGGCGGCGGCCTCCTCGCCCTCTTTGGCGAACACATCGGTGCGGTAGGCGTGCGCGGCGTTGGCGGCAGTGGCGAAATGCGCACCCTGGCGCGCGCTGGTGTCCACCGCCACCCGCATCGACAGGCCCAGCTGCAAGGGGTGCTCGGCCACCTGTTTGGCGTCGAGCGCAATGCGTACCGGCAGGCGCTGCACCACCTTGATCCAGTTGCCGGTAGCGTTTTGCGCCGGCATCAGCGAGAAGGCGCTGCCGGTGCCCGCCTCCTGGCCAATCACGGTGCCGCGGTAGACCACTTCGCGCCCGTAGGCGTCGGCCGTCATCGTCACCGGCTGGCCGGCGTGCACGTGGCGCAGTTGCGACTCCTTGAAATTGGCGGTCACCCACAGCGTTTCCAGCGGAACAATCGCCATCAGCGATGTGCCCGAGGCGACATGTTGCCCGACCTGGACGTTGCGCCGCGCCACCAGGCCGGCCACCGGCGCGGCGATGATCGAGCGCGCGCGGGCGATGAAGGCATCCTGCAGCTGGGCCGACGCGCTCAACACGTCCGGGTGGGTGGCGATGGTGGTGCCGTCGACGGCGGCCTGGATGGCGGCGTATTGCTGCTCGGCCGATTTGAGGGCGGCGGCGGCGGTCTTGACGCTTTCGCTGGCGTGCTCGAGGTCTTCGCCGGAGATCGCGCCGGAATGCACCAGTTCGCTGCGGCGCGCCAGGTCGGCCTGCACCTTGGCCAGCTCGGAGCGGCGCAGCTGGACGTTGGCGCTCGTCGAAGCAGCCATCGCGTACTGGCTTCTCACCTGGCGCACCGCCTTGGCCAGTTGCGCTTCGCTGCGTTCGAGAGCGAGCCGCGCATCGAGACCGTTGAGTGTCACCAGCTGCTGGCCGGCGGCGACGTGGTCGGTGTTGTCGGCGCCGATGGCGACCACGGTGCCCGCCACCTGTGCGGTGACCTGGACGATATTGCCCTCGACGTAGGCGTCTTCGGTGACTTCTTCGGCCTTCTGGTGGGCGAAGAACCAGAAGGCGCCCGCGGCGGCGACCACTACGGCCGCGGCCACCGCGATACTCAGGGGCTTGCGCGTCGAGGAGGCGCTGTCAGGTGCGGCGGACGCCGGCGCAGGAGGATTTTTCATGGGTCAATAGTGAGTAAAAGAATGTGAAACGCAGCGCAATCAGCTGCGCGGCACCACGCCGCCACCGAGCGCACGCGCCAGCGCGATGTCCGCATCAAAAGCGCGCATGTCCAGATCGGACTGCTGGCGCTGCGTGGCGAGCAGTTGCAGCTGCGCCGTCAGCACCTGCAGATAGTTGCCGACCCCGCCCTTGTAGCGCTGCAGCGCCAGCTGGTAGGCCTGTTCGGTGGTCTCGAACGCCTCGCGCTGCAAAGCGCGCTGCTCGTCGATCGCGCGCAGGGAGACCAGCTGGCTGACCACGTCGCGCAAGGCATCGATGACGGTGGCGTTGTACTGCTCGACGGCGACGTCGTAATCGGCGTCACGCCCTGCCAGGTTGCTATTCAAGCGGCCGCCATCGAAAATCGGCAGGGACAGCGCCGGGCCGAAGGCGCCGATACGGCTGCCACCGACGTCGAAATTGCTGAAGGTGATGCTTTGCAAGCCGACCAGCCCGGTCAGGCTGATGTTCGGATAGAACTGCGCCTTGGCGTTGGCGATATCGTGGCCGGCCGCTTCCACCCGCCAGCGCTGCGCCACCACGTCCGGACGGCGGCCGACCAGTTCGGCAGGCAGATTGGTCGGCAACAGCGCCGTGCGGGTCTCGAGCAGCGCCGGCCGGCCCAGCGCCAGGCCACGGTCCGGCCCCTGCCCGGCCAGGGCGCCCAGTTCCGCCTGACTCAGCTGGATGGCTTCGTCGAATTGGGCGATCTGCAGCCTGGCTGCCGGCACCAGCGAGGCTGCCTGCTTGAGGTCGACGGCCGAATCGATGCGCGCCGTCACCCTTTGCTGGATCAGGGCGAGCACGTGCTGGCGCTGTTCCAGAGTGGCGACGGCGATGTCGCGCTGGGCCCAGGCCGACTGCAGCCGCACATAACTGCGCAGGATATTGGTCACCAGCACCAGCTGGGCGGCGCGGGCGTCCGCCTCGACCGCGTGGGTGCCGCCGACCGCCGCCTCGATGGCCGAACGGTTCCTGCCCCAGAAATCGAACTCGTAGCTACCGTTGATGCTCGCCTCGTTGACCCATTTCCAGGTGCCGGCCACTGGCGGCGCCGTGGGGCCATGCTCGCTGAAGCGCTGACGCACCGTGCGCTCCGACACGCCCAGCTGCGGCGCACCTGCCGCTTCGGCGCGGCCGGCGATCGCTGCGGCCTGGCGCACGCGCGCGGCGGCCACTTTCAGGGTCGGACTGCGCTCGAGCGCTTCGGCGACCAGGGCATTCAACTGGACGTCGCCGTAGCGTTCCCACCAGCGACCTTCGGGCCAGGCTGCCGGCGACAGGGCCATGGCGCCAAGCGCCGCCTGCGCACGCAGTTCGCTGCCCGCATGCAGCGCGGCGCGCGGCCCGGTGTCGGGCGCGGCGCAGCCTGCCAGCAGGCCGACGACAAGCCAGGGTAAGCCGCGGCGAGCGATAAGTTTCATGTGAAAGTCTTTGCTTAGACAAATATACCGGTAAAAAAAGCCTAGCCGCCATTCGCCAGCAGGCGTTGCAGCAGCCGCTGAAGCTGCATGGCTTCGTCTTCGGAAAAGCCGTGCAGAAAACGGCCGTAGACCCGGGCGATGGCCGGCATGATCTGCGGCGACAACGCCTGGCCCTTCTCCGTCAGTTCGACCTGCACCTGACGGCGGTCGGCGCCCTCGCGCACGCGGCGCACGATGCCCTTCGCTTCCAGCCGGTCCAGCAGGCGCGACATCGAACCGGCATCGATGCCGGCAAACGCGCAAAACTCGTTGACGGTACGCGCCCTGCCCCGCATGGCGCCAATCACCACGATGAACTGCGCCGAGGTCAGTTCCAGCGGCGCCAGCTCGATTTCCAACCTGGCGAAAATGGCATTGCGCACGGCGCTGGTCAGGTGGCCGAGGCCGCCCGACATCAGGTAATCGAGTCCCAATTCCGGTCGTTCCTGCTTCATGACGCCTCCTAATGCAAGAGACGATAATACTTGCTTAGACAAATACATGCAAGAGCGCAATTAACCAATGTATCGATCGCGCCCGATTAATTGTAGCGGCCGTTGACGCCGCCGACGCTGTAACGACCCGCGCCCAGCAAGGCGATCGCCACCGCGCTGAAGAAGTACATGCCTTGCAATTCCAGCGCCCAGCCGCCGGTTTCATTGAGCGTGAATAACTGGCTGGTGTGGACCAGCAGGACGGCGACGATCATGTTGATGGCCACCACCAGGGCGGCGGCGCGGGTGAACAGGCCGGCCAGGATGAACAGGGGCGCGA
>JAQGNM010000211.1 GCA_028291845.1 Massilia sp.
GCGCGCCTGGGGCCGCTTGCGCCGGCGCGGCCGCCACGGGGTGCGCGCCGCCACCCGCCCGGCGCGCATGCTGCGCCGTTTTCAAGCCATCTTCCGCGCCCGCCGCCGCTGATTTGTCAACCCGTTCACACCCATGACCGCTGCCCTGCCCCTTGATTACGAAGCGCGTTTCAATGCCGTTGTACGCAATATGCCCGGCCTGGTCTACCAGTTCGTGCTGGCGCCTGACGGCAGCGTGCGCTTTCCCTACCTGAGCGAAGGTTGCGAAGCGCTGCTGGGCTTGCCGGCGGCCACCCTCGAAGCCGAACCGCAGCGCTTTCTCGAGCTGATCCTGCCGGAAGACCGCGCCGGCTACCTCGAATCGATGCAGTCGTCGGCCGACGCCTTGACGCCGTGGAACTGGGAAGGCCGCATCTGGATCGACGCCTTCAAGGACGTCAAGTGGATCAATCTGCGCTCGACCCCGCTGGCGCTCGACAGCGCACCCGGCAAGGCCGGGGCGGTGCAGTGGGAAGGCATCATGACCAATATCAGCGCCGGCAGGCAGGCCCAGCGCGAAGTGAGCGACTCGCGTGCGGCGCTGGCTGAATTGACCGCCCATATCGAGGCGGTCAAGGAACAGGAGCGCACACGGATTGCCCGCGAAATTCACGATGATTTGGGCGGAAATTTAACCGCGATCAAAATGGCGATCGCCATGCTGGCGCGCCGGCTGCCGGCCGATCAGCCGCAACTGCTCGACAAGGCCAACTACGTCGACAGCCTGGTCGACCGCACCATCGAGGCGGTGCACAGGATCTCGCTCGACCTGCGCCCGCCGATGCTCGACTTCGGCATCGTCGCCGCGCTCGAATGGCAGGTCAAGGAATTCGAAAACCAGGTCGGCATCGCTTGTAACTTCCTCACCCACGAGGTCGACTTCGAGCTCTCGCCCGACCACGCAATCGCCCTGTTTCGCATCTTCCAGGAAGCGCTGACGAATATCGCCAAGCATGCCGATGCCAGCCGGGTCGACATCGACCTCGACCGCGACGGCAGCCAGCTGCTGCTGACCATCGCCGACAATGGCAACGGCAACGGGATTGCCGCCGCCGACCGCATGAAACCGGGCTCGTTCGGCTTGCGCAGCATGAGCGAGCGGGCGCGGGCGTTGGGCGGCACAATGACCTTGTCGAGAGCGCCTGGAGGTGGCACCATGGTGGCCATCAAAATCGAGCTCGCTTTGCCGCATCCATGACCGAAAAAGCCACCATTCGCGTGTTTATTGCCGACGATCATGCGATCGTCCGCGAAGGATTGAAACAGATCCTGGCCGAGTCGCGCGACATCATCGTGGCCGGCGAAGCGGAAAACGGGCTCGACGCCATCAAACTGTTTCGCAAGTCGAAGTGCCACGTGATGCTGCTCGACATTTCCATGCCCGACCGCAGCGGCATCGAAGTATTAAAACAAGTCAAAAAGGAAAACCCGGAAATCGCCGTGCTGATGCTGTCGATGCACCGCGAGGACCAGTACGCCATCCGTTCCCTCAAGGCGGGCGCCGCCGGTTATCTGACCAAGCAAAGCGCGCCGCGCGAACTGGTCGATGCGATCCGCCTGGTCGCTGCCGGCCAGAAGTACGTCAGCGCCGCGCTGGCGCAGGAACTGGCGGCCCAGCTGGGCGAGGATCACGCTGGCGCGCCGCACGAATCGCTGTCGGACCGCGAGTACCAGACACTGACCATGATCGCGTCCGGCAAGACCGTCAGCGCGATTGCCGAGGAACTGAAGTTATCCGTCAAAACCATCAGCGAATACCGCGCTCGCTTGTTGCTTAAGATGAAACTGAAGAACAGTGCTGAGCTCACCCATTACGCCATCAAAAACCAGTTGATTGAATAATGTTTCATTTATTGATACTAAATGAAATATTATTTCACTATTGATTGGCAGAGGCGCATCTAAGTATGCTTGAGAGAAAGGGACACTTCCCCTTTCTGTTTGCGCGATGTAAATATTCGAAGTGCATTATCATATAGATATTGCCTCATTCCAGTCACAGCATCCCATGTCCCAGCCGCCTGCCAAACCTCCCGTTCCCGGTCAGAACCCGGCCGACTTCGCCCGCGAAGCGTTCCGCCGCCTGGCCCTGCGCCGCATCGCGCCGACGCCGGACAATTACCGCGAGCTTTATAACGAGGTGGCCGGCGTGCCGAACACGCCGGCGCAGGCGCCAATGGCGGCCCAGGACAGCCCGGGCGCCGAACGCATGCTGGCCGATTTCGCCAACAAACTGACGGAAACGCCGGGCGAGATGGCGGAGATCGGCCGCCGCTTCAACCGCGCCGTCGCCACCCGCGATTGGGACGCCTACGCGCGCAGCCTGTCGCAACTGGTGGAAAGGCCGTACCGCAAGCCGGGCGGCATCGAACTGGCAGGCCCCGCCGAAGGCGCGGAATCGAAGCAGCTGCGCGAATTATTGAGCCGCACGCTGACCTTCGCGGTCGCCTCATTATTGACCGGCAACCCAACATTGGCGCGCGAAGCGGAAGCGCTGGGCGCCGCCGTCAAGACCGGCCACTCCGACGAAGCGCTGGCGGAAATCGCCAGCCGCTTGAAACAGCTGTGTTACCAGATCGAAATCAAGAGCGGCGACGTCGCCGAGCAACCGGAACTGTTGCTGCGGTTATTCAAACTGCTGCTGGAAAACGTCAGCGGCTTGCTCGACGACGACAGCTGGCTGCGCGGCCAGATCGACGCCGTTCAGGATTTGATCAGCGGACCGATGGACCAGCGCGCGCTGGAAGACGCCACCCGCAGCTTAAAAGACGTCATCTACAAGCAGAGCAAGCTCAAACACAGCCTGTCGGACGTCAAGGTCACCGTCAAGAACATGATGATGACCTTTATCGACCGCCTCGGTTCGGTGGCCGCCTCGACCGGCGACTTTCATGAAAAAATCGGCGGTTTCACGGAGCGCATCAGCAGCGCCGACAATATTG
>JAQGNM010000220.1 GCA_028291845.1 Massilia sp.
TCCGCGAGCAGATCCAGGAAACCTCCAAGCGCATCAAGCGGCTGGGCGAATCGTCGCAGGAGATCGGCGAGATCACCGAACTGATTTCCGACATTACCGAGCAGACCAACGTGCTGGCGCTGAACGCCGCGATCCAGGCGGCATCGGCCGGCGAAGCGGGACGCGGCTTTTCGGTGGTGGCCGAGGAGGTGCAGCGCCTCGCCGAACGCTCGGCGGAAGCGGCCAAGCAGATCGGCGCGCTGGTGCGGACGATTCAGACCGACACCCACGACGCCGTCGCCGCAATGGAAAAATCGACCCAGGGCGTGGTCGAAGGGGCGAGACTGTCCGACGCCGCCGGCGCCGCGCTCAACGACATTTCCGGCGTGTCGAACCGCCTGGCCGAACTGATCCAGGGGATTTCCTTCGCCACCGGCCTTCAGGCGACATCGGCCAACGACGTCGCCCACAACATCCAGCACATCCTGTCGGTGACCGAGCATACCCAGGACGGCACCATGCAGACCGCCCAATCGATTCGCCAGCTGTCGATGCTGGCGCAGGAACTGAAAAATTCGGTCTCGCGCTTCCGCGTCACCGCCTGAGGATCCGCCACGGTATCAGCCCACGCTATTAGCCCAAGGTATTAGCCAATGATCGATTACGCGCCGTCCGCCGCCACTTCCCACTTCGATACCGGTCCGCTGTCGTGGGTGATCGGCGAAATCCGCGACGCACTGGATCGCTCGCGCACGGCGCTGGCCGATGCGCTCGAGCGCTCGGGCGACGCCCGCGTCACCAGTTTTCAGCATGCCCGCACCCACCTGCACCAGGCGCACGGCGCCCTGCAGATGGTCGACGTCGAAGGCGTCGGCCTGCTCACCGCCGCCGCCGAAACCGCCATCGAACGCATGCGCGACGGCAGCCTGGCCGCCGACGCCGCGAGTGGCGCCGCCATTTCGGACGCCTACCAGGCGATCACCGAGTATCTCGAGGAGCTGATGGCCGGCGCCGCGCCGCAGCCGGCGCGGCTGTTTCCGTATCACCGCGCGCTGCAAGAGGCGCTCGGCGCCGAGCGCATCCACCCGTCCGATCTGCTGTTTGTCGATCTGTCGGTGCAGGTGCCGTTGCCGGCGGCGCAGCCGGTGGCGGCGCCGGACTACCCGGCGTACCGCGCGCGCTTTGAAAAGTCGCTGCTGCCCTTCCTTAAAAGCGCCGACGCCGCCGCCCAGCGCAGCAACGCGCAGGCGCTGGCCGAGGCGATCGCCGCGGTCGAGCAGGCCCAGATCGAGGCGCCCGCGCGCACGTTCTGGCTGGCCATGCGCTGCTTTGCCGAACTCGTGGCAAGCGGCCAGGTCAATGGCGATTTATACGTCAAGCAGCTGTTTGGCCTGATCAATCTGCAGATTCGCCGATTATCGCAGGGCCAGGCCGGCCTGCCCGAAGCGATGCTGCGCGACGCCCTGTTTTTCATCGCCGCCGCCAGCGCGCCGTCGGACGACGCCCAGTTGTTGCGCCGCGCCTACGGCCTGGCCGGCGTGGTGCCGGCCGATTACGACAGCCGCCGTTACGGCCGCATCGACGCGCACGCCTTGAAAACAGCCAAGGATGCGCTGGCCCAGACCAAGACCGACTGGGACCGGGTCGCCGCCGCACCGAGCGTCAAGCTCGAACAGGATTTTAATTCCGCCTTGTCGACCCTGGCGAACGCCAGCGACCAGTTGGGCGCGCCCGCGCTGGCGCAACTGCTGCGCGAACTGGGCCGTGCCGCCGGCGATTCGATCGCTTCCGGGCGCAGCGACCAGTTCAGCATGGAGATGGCCAGCGCCATGCTGTTCGTCGAGCAGGGACTCGACCAGGTACGCCAGCTGCCGGACGATTTCGCCGAGCACGCCGAAGTGGTCGGCGCGCGCCTGCTGGCGCTGGCCGCCGGCGAAACGCCGCCGGACGCGCCGCAATGGCAGGGAGATTTGTCGCGCCAGATCGCCCAGGACCAGACCGTCGCCGTGCTGGCCGGCGAAATGAAAACCGCCTTGCGCCAGGTCGAAAAGGTGCTCGACGATTACTACGCTGACGGCGCCCGCCGTCCCGCCCTGGCCGGCATCGATGCGCTGCTGCACCAGTTGCAGGGCGCCCTGGCCATCCTCGACCAGGACCAGGCGGTGCAAGCAGCCCAGCATATCCGCGACCAGGTAAAAGGCCTGGCGGCCGGCCCCGGCCTGCCCGAAAGCGATGCCGAGGTGCTGCAGAACATCGCCCGCAACGTCGGCGCGATGGGCTTTTATATCGACATGCTGGGCAATGATTTCGACGCCGCCCAACACCGCTTCCGTTTCGATGCGCAAGCGGGGCGCTTCGAAGAGCTGCCGTTCGAAAAACTGGTGGCGGGCGACATCCCGTTCGACGTCGAGCAGGCCGCGCCTGCGCCTGCAGAGGAAACCGCGCCCGCCGCCGCGCCGGCGCCAGCAGCGTCGCCCCCGGTTAGCGGCGAAGCGGCCATCGAAGCGGAGCTGCTGGAGATTTTTATCGGCGAAGCGCAGGAAGTGCTGGAACTGGTCGGCGCCACCTTGCCGCAAGCGCTGGCCGAGCCATCGAACCAGCAGACCCTGACGGTGCTGCGGCGTGCTTTCCACACCCTCAAGGGCAGCGGGCGCATGGTCGGGCTGGACAATTTTGCCGACGGCGCCGCCGCCGTCGAAAAAGTCATGAACGCCTGGCTGGGAGAGGCGCGCGCCGCCACCCCGGCGGTGCTGTCGCTGCTCGAGTACGCCCATGGCGAGATGGCGGCCTGGGTCGATGAACTGGCGTCCACGGGTGCATCGGCACGCAGCAGCGCCGCGCTGGTGGCCGCCGCCGCCACCGTGCAGGATGGCGGACCATTCCTTGTGGCCGAGCCGGCGCTGCCCGAGACGCCGCACCAGCAGGCGGCCGAGGCGGACGACCAGCCGCACGCGCTGGCCGCGCCGGAACCAGAACCAGAACCAGAACCAGAACCAGAACCAGCGCCGCAGGCCCAGCCGGTCGCCGCCGGCGCGCGCGTCATCGATTTCCCTTCCGCGGTGCCGGAAGCGCCGCAGCCGGACAATATCCGCCGCTTCGGCGATCTGGAAATCCCGCTGCCCCTGTACAACATCTACCTGGCCGAGACCGACGAGTTGATGCGGGTGCTGACCCAGGACTTCGGCGAGTGGCGCCACGAACCGCTGCGCGCGGTGACGCCGGCCGCCCTGAAAGCGGCGCACACCCTGGCCGGCACCTCGGCCACGGTCGGCTTCAAGGCGCTGCGCAGCGTGGCGCATGCGCTGGAGATGGCGCTGTTGACCCTGGTCGAGCCGGCGCCGGTGCTGAACGGCGACCAGCGCGACCTGCTCGACGACGCCCTCAGGGCGGCCGGCCACATGTTGCGCCTGTTCGCCCAGGGCGAGCTGGCCGCCGCCCAGCCGGAACTGGTCGAGCGCCTGAGCGCCCTGCGCGAAGCGCTGTCGGCCCAGGCGCAAAGCGCAGAGGCCACGCCGCAGGCCGGCGCCGTCGATCATTTCGATCCGGACCTGGACGAAGGCTACGACCAACCGATCCTGGCGACGGCGCTGCCCGACGATGAGGACGTGCCGGCGAGCGCCGCGGAAACCGCTTCAGAGGCCGAGCCCGAGCCGTCCATCGAGGCCGCCGCGGAGGTGCGCTTCGATCCGGATCTGGAGCCGCCGGAGACAGTGGCGGCCGCGCCCGCGCCGGAGCTCGTCCCTGAAATCATCCCCGAAGCCATCCCTGACGCCGTCGCCGTCGCCGCGCCCGAATTTTCTCCCGAGCCGGAAGCTGCCGTCGTCGCCGAGCGCGTCATCGACAGCGCCGCCACGCCGCTGGAAACGTCGATCCAGGACGATCTCGATCCCGACCTGCTGCCGGTGTTTCTGGAAGAAGCGACCGACATGCTGCCGTCGATCGGCGCCCAGCTGCGCCAGTGGCAGGCCAATCCGGCGGACGCGGCGCCAGCCCAGCACTTGCTGCGCACCCTGCACACCGTCAAGGGCAGCGCGCGGATGGCGGGCGCCATGCGCCTCGGCCAGCACACCCACGAGATCGAAACGCAGATCGAAAACATGGTCCACGCCGGCACCACCACGCCGGCCGCGTTCGATGAAGTGCTGGCCAATTACGATCACGCCATGCTGCTGTTCGAGCAGTTGCAGCATCCGGCCGGCGCGCCCGCTGTGGCCACTGCGGCCGCCGGCCAGCAGCCGGCGGCCGCGGCTGCGCCGGCGCTGGCCAGGGCTGCT
>JAQGNM010000227.1 GCA_028291845.1 Massilia sp.
TCGGCGACCTGGGCCGCGCGCTGAAAATTTCGCAAAAAGGGAACTGACATGCTGCTCGACGTTCAAGGCCGGAGCGCCTACAGCTACGGCGGCGGCAAAGCCTTCGATCCTGCCTTGCCCACCGCCGTGTTCATCCACGGCGCGCAGAACGACCATTCGGTGTGGGCGCTGCAAAGCCGCTATTTTGCCCACCACGGTTTCAACGTGCTGGCGCTCGACCTGCCGGGGCACGGGCGCAGCACGGGCGCGGCCCTGCCCAGCGTCGAGGCGATGGCGGCCTGGCTGGTGGCGCTGCTGGACGCCGCCGGCGCCGCCCGCGTGCTGCTGATCGGACACAGCATGGGTTCGCTCATCGCGCTGCAAGCCTGCGCCGCCTTGAAGGGCCGCGTGCTCGGCCTGGCGATGCTCGGCACGACCTATCCGATGAAGGTGTCGGACGCGCTGCTCGCCACCGCGCGCGACGACGAGGCGGCCGCCATCGACATGGTCAACATCTGGTCGCACGCGCGCGCCAACCTGCTGCAGCCGCAAAACCCGGCGTCAAGCCAGGCCGGCGTGTCGACCATGGGCGTGGCGCGCCGGCTGATGCAGCGCATGTCGACCATCAACCCGCAGCAGCTGTTCTACAATGATTTCAGCGCCTGCAATGCGTACGCGAACGGCGAGGCGGCGGCGGCCGGCTTGACCTGCCCGGTGCTGTTCATCTTCGGCGCGAAGGACATGATGACGCCGCCGAAATCGACCAAACTGCTGACCGCCATGGTCGGCGCGGCCACCGGCGTCACCGTGGTGCAGGTCGATGCCGGCCACTCGCTGATGGCCGAGCAGAGCGGCGCCGTGCTCGATGCCTTGTACAATTTCGCCACCAGTGCATTGACCAGTTGAGGAGCAGTTGATGGAACACCCCATGGAGCACCCCAAGGCCGCGCGCATCGCCAGTTTCGACGAGTTTTATCCGTTTTATCTGACCCAGCACGCCGACCGCACCTGCCGACGTGCGCATTTCATCGGCTCGTCGATGGCGCTGGCGTGTATCGCCATGGCGCTGCTGACGGGACGGCCGTGGTGGCTGGCGGCGGCCTTGCTGGCCGGCTATGGCGGCGCCTGGATCGGCCACTTCTTTTATGAGCACAACCGCCCTGCTTCGTTCGCCCAGCCGTGGTTTTCCCTGCGCGCCGACTGGATCATGTACTGGCAGATGCTGACGGGTAAACTCAGCTGGTAGATCGCTGCCGGCAAGCCTCACAGCGGCCCGAAGCGCTCCGCCAGAGTCTGATCGAGGCCGTTTTCGACCGCCCGCGCCACTTGCCGCGCCAGCGCGACGGTGTCGAGCGCGAGCGGATCGTCCGCCGGCTCCTGCGCCGCGGAGCCGCTGCCGCTGCGACTGACGATCATGTGGCCGCTGAAAATGAACAAACGATAAACCTCGGCCAGCCGCAGCTTGTCCGGGTTGGTCAGCAGCACCCAGTTGTCGCGGCTGGCGCGCGAGCGCTCCTTCCAGCGCGCGCGCGTGGCGATGTCCAGTTCCACCCTGCCCACCCAGCCGGCCGCCACCATGCGGTCGAGCAGGCGGGCCATCTCTTCGAAACCGATGCGGGTGTGGGCGCGGATGGTGGGACTCGACACCAGCGCCGAATCGGACAGGCGCGCGCCCATGTAGAGCACCTTTAAAATCGCCACCGCATCGAGAAAATCGCCGCCCGGCACCGGCTGGTACCACCAGCGCTCGTGTTTGATGACCGGCAGCGCGGCGGTGATGGTGGCGCCGACCAGGGTGATCATCCACGACAGGTACAGCCACAATAAAAACAGCGGCAGCGCCGCCAGCGCGCCGTAGATGATGGCGTAGGTGGGAAACTGGCGGATGAAGATGGCGAAACCGCGCTTGGCGAGCTCGAAGGCGATGGCCGCCACCAGGCCGCCCACGAGGGCGTCGCTCCACTCGACGTGGCGGTTCGGCACCGTCACGTACAGCAAGGTATAGGCGCCGGCCGACAGCGCCACCGATACGGCGGTATAGAACAGCGCGCCGACGAAGGGCACCGTGCGCACCACCTCGTTGGTGGCCATGAACAGCTGCGACGTCACCGTCAGCGACAGGCCGAACAGGATCGGCCCGAGCGTGAGCAGCGCCCAGTACATCACCAGCCGCTGGGTGAACGGCCGGCGCCGCCGCACCGCCCAGATCTGGTTGAAGACGCGCTCGATCATCGCCATCATCGCCGTCGAGGTCAGCACAAGGGCCACCGCACCCACCGCCGACAGACGCGTGGCCTTGCTGGCGAACTGGGTCAGGTTGCCGATGATGGTGTTGGCGATCCCGCGCGGCATCAGGGTCTGGACGAAATACGACTCCAGCGAAATGCGAAACGAATTAAACAGCGGGAAGGTGGTGAAGATCGCCAGCACGATGGTCAGCAGCGGCACCAGCGCCAGGGTGCTGGTGAAGGTCAGGCTGCCGGCCACTTGCGGCAGGCGTTCCTCGCGCAGGCGGCGGATGGCGAAGCGCAGCAGGTCGCCCGCCTGGCGCCAGCCCAGACGCCGCGCCGCGGCGCTGTCGATGTGGACGCTGCCGCTGTCGCCCTGCAAGGCGCTGATCGATCTGGAAAGGGCGTGGGCAGACTTGGAAAGCATCCGTCAGGGCGTGGCATGCGGTGTAAAGCGCCCTATAATACCAACGATGAACCCAACCAATCCGATTATTCTCGTTTTGTATTATTCGCGCCATGGCGCCACCCGCAAGCTGGCCGAATACATCGCCCAGGGCATCGAATCGGTGCCCGGCTTCGACGCCCGCCTGCGCACCGTGCCGGCGGTGTCGAGCGTGGCCGAGGCCACCGCGCCATCGATTCCGCCGAACGGCGCGCCGTACGTCGAGCTGGCCGACCTGGCCGAGTGCGCGGGCCTGGCATTGGGTTCGCCGACCCGCTTCGGCAACATGGCCGCCAGCCTGAAGTATTTTATCGACGGCACCGCCACCGACTGGCTGGCCGGCACCCTGGCGGGCAAGCCTGCCTGTGTATTTACATCGACCGGCAGCCTGCACGGCGGCCAGGAATCGACCCTGCTGTCGATGATGCTGCCGCTGCTGCACCACGGCATGCTGGTGATGGGTCTGCCCTACACCAACCCGGAACTGATGACCACCGTCAGCGGCGGCAGCCCTTACGGCGCCACCCACTGGTCCGGCATCGACGGCGACAAGGGCGTGACGGAGGACGAAAAGTGCCTCGCCATCGCACTGGGCAAACGCCTGGCGCAAACGGCGGCGGCGCTGCAAGGAGAACGCTGATGGAAAGTCCAAAGTGGTTTCACACCGGCTGCCTGATCAGCCTGATCGCGCTGATCGTGCACCTGGTGGCCTGGGAGATGTGGGTGGCGCCCCTGCGCCCGGGCGGCTCGCTGCTGGCGCTCAAGGCCCTGCTGCTGCTGATTCCCCTGCGCGGGGTGCTCAAGCGCGACATCTATACCCTGAAATGGTCGTCGATGGTGATCCTGCTGTATTTTACCGAAGGGGTGGTGCGCGCCTGGAGCGACACCGTGGCGCTGTCGCAGTTCATGGCGATGGGCGAAGTGGCGCTGGTGCTGGTGTACTTCACCTGCACCCTGCTGTACCTGGCGCCCTACAAGCGCGCCGCCAAGCGCATGGCCAAGGAACTGCTCGACAAGGTGAAAACGGCCAAGCGCAATGAGCATTGAGGGGACGGGCAATCCGGGGACGGCCATTCCGCAGGCCGCGCGCACGGCGTTTTTAAAGGCCTGCCGCGCCGTCGTCGGCGCCGATTTCGTCCTCACCGACCCCGAGCAATGCGCGCCGTATCTGACCGACTGGCGCGGCCGCTTTACGGGCGTGGCGCTGGCGGTGCTGCGTCCGGCCAACACGCAGCAGGTGGCCGAACTGGTCAAACTGTGCGCGCGCTACCGCGTGCCGGTGGTGCCGCAGGGCGGGCGCACCGGCCTGGTGCTGGGCAGCGTTCCTGACGCCAGCGGCAACGCGGTGGTGCTGTCGCTCGCCCGCCTGAACCGCATCCGCCAGCTCGACCCGGTCAACCGCACCATGACGGTCGATGCCGGCTGCATCCTGCGCACGGTGCAGGAGGAGGCCGCGGCAAACCACTGCCTGTTCCCGCTGTCGCTGGCGGCCGAGGGCAGCTGCAGCATCGGCGGCAACCTGTCGACCAACGCCGGCGGCACCGCCGTTCTGCGCTACGGCAATGCGCGCGACTTGTGCCTGGGGCTCGAAGTGGTCACGGCGCAGGGCGAGATCTGGGATGGACTGCGCGGCCTGCGCAAGGACAATACCGGCTACGCCCTGCGCGAGCTGTTCATCGGCGCCGAGGGCACGCTGGGCATCATCACCGGCGCGGTCTTGAAACTGTTCCCGCGCCCGCAGGCGGCGCTGGCGGCGCTGGTGGCGCTGCCATCGCCGCACGACGCCACCAGCTTGCTGCTGCTGGCGCAGGACGCCTGCGGCGCCGCGCTGACCGGTTTCGAATTGATGTCGCAGTACTGCCTGGACCTGGTGCGCGCGCACTTCCCGGCGCTGCCGCGGCCGATCAAGGACGCCTACCCGTACTATGTGCTGCTGGAAGTGTCGAGCAGCGAGTCGGCGGCGCACGCCGAGGCGCTGCTCGAACAAACCCTGGCCGGCGCGTTTGCCGACAACGTCAGCTGCGACGCGGTGGTGTCGTCCTCGCTGGCGCAAGCGCAGGGACTGTGGGACATCCGCGAACACATCCCGCTGGCGCAGGCGCTGCAAGGCAAGAACATCAAGCACGACATTTCGCTGCCGGTATCGAACATCGCCCGTTTCATCAAGGTCACCGATGCCGATCTGGCAGCGCGCTTCCCCGGCTGCCAGGTGGTGTGCTTCGGCCACCTGGGCGACGGCAACCTGCACTACAACGTCGCCGCGCCCGCCGGCCACAGCGACCAGGATTTTCTCGCCAACCAGGACGCCGTCAACGCCGTGGTCTACGCCAACGTCGAAGCCTGCGCCGGTTCGATCTCGGCCGAACACGGCATCGGCGCCCTGAAACGCGAGGCGCTGACCGGCCACAAGAGCGCGGTCGAACTGGCGCTGATGCGCTCCATCAAGGCCGCGCTCGACCCCCTGAACATCATGAACCCGGGTAAGGTGCTGTGAGAGTGCCGGGCCTGGGGTCGCGTCCGGGGTCATCCGGCACCTTGTCGCGCTGGCTGCTGTTCGGCGAATGGCGCACCCACCCGGTGCGGGCGTTGCTGGCCATCCTCGCCATCGCGGTCGGGGTGGCGATGGGCTTTGCGATCCACCTGATCAATGCGGCCGCCTTCAACGAATTTTCGGCGGCCGTGAAATCGATCGCCGGCCAGGCCGACGTCCAGGTGCGCGGACGCGAGCCGACCTTCGATGAAGCGATCTATCCCGTGCTGGCCGCGCGCGCCGGCGTGCTGGTGGCGTCGCCGGTGCTGGAGATCGATGCCGGCGTGCCGGCGCGCACGCCGGCGCAGGGGCTGGGCGGGCCGGCAACCTTGAAGGTCATCGGCGTCGACCCGTTCCAGGCCGGCGCCGTCTCGCCCGACCTGCTCGGAGTTGCGGACTCGCCCCTCGACCTGCTCGGCGACGACGCCATTTTTCTGTCGCCGGCCGCCGCCAGCTGGTTGAACGCGGCCAAAGGCGCGTCCTTGCGCCTGCGCGCCGGCAGCCGCGACATCGACCTGAAAGTGGCCGGCGGCCTGTTCAACGCCAGGGCCGGCCAGCGCATCGCCGTGATGGACATCGGCGCCGCCCAGTGGCGGTTCAAGCGCCTGGGGGTGCTGTCGCGCATCGACCTGAAACTCGACGACGGCGTCGACCGCAACCGCTTCGAGCGCGAACTGAAAGGCGAACTGGAACGCCAGTACCCGGGCCGCTTCCTGGTGGCGCAGCCGAACGACCCGGACCAGGACAGCCGCACCAATACCCTTTCACGCGCGTACCGCGTCAACCTGACGGTGCTGGCGCTGGTCGCGCTGTTTACCGGCGCCTTTCTGGTGTTTTCCACCCAGGCCTTGTCGGTGATCCGCCGCCGCAGCCAGTTCGCCCTGCTGCGCGTGCTCGGCGTCGAGCGCCGCCATTTGCTCAGGCAGGTGCTGATCGAAGGGGCCAGCCTGGGCGCGATCGGCGCCGCGCTCGGCATCGCCGGCGGCTATGCCATGGCCGCCATCGCCCTGCGCTTTTTCGGCGCCGACCTCGGCGCCGGCTACTTTTCGGGGGTGCAGCCGACAGTCGCTTTTACCCCACTCGCCGCCAGCGTGTTTTTCGCGCTCGGCTTCGGCGTGGCCTTGCTCGGCTGCCTGGCGCCGGCGCTCGAGGCGGCGCGGGCGGCGCCGGCGGTGGCGCTCAAATCGGGCAGCGACGAAGGCGCCCTGTCGAAGCTGGCGCGCATCTGGCCGGCGCTGCTGTGCATGGCCGCGGCCGCCCTGTTCAGCCGCCTGCCGCCGCTGTTCGAGCTGCCGATCTTCGGCTACCTGGCCATCGCCCTGCTGCTGATCGGCGGCATCGGCCTGATGCCGCGCCTGGCCGCCAGCGTGTTCGGCGCCGCCAACCGTGCCTTCGCGCCGCTGCGAGCGGTGCCCGCGCTGACGCTGGCGCGCCTTGCCAACGCCTCCGGCCAGGCCTCGATCGCGCTGGGCGGCGTGCTGGCCAGCTTCGCCCTGATGGTGGCGATGGCCATCATGGTGTCGAGTTTCCGCGTCTCGGTCGACGACTGGCTGGTGCGCATCCTGCCGGCCGACATGTATGTGCGGGTGGCGGCGGCCGGCGGCAGCGCCGGCCTCGGTGCGGCCGAGCAGGCGGCGATCCTGGCCGCCGCCGGCGTCGCCCGTGGCGAATTCCTGCGCAGCCGGCCGCTCTCGCTCGACGCCGCGCGCCCCCCCATCACCCTGATCGCGCGCGAGATCGATGCGCACGACCCCGGCCAGCGCCTGGTGCTGGTCGGCGCCACGGTGCCGCTGCCCAGTGGCGCCCGGCCGGCCTGGGTGTCCGAAGCGATGCTCGACCTGTATGGCGTCAAGCCGGGCGACCGCCTGCAACTGCCGCTGGCCGGCAAGCTGCAGGACTTTTTCGTGGCCGGCGCCTGGCGCGATTACGCCAGCCAGAACGGCTCGGTGCAGATCCGCCTGGCCGACTACCGCGCCATTACCGGCGACGTCGACGTCAGCGACGCTGCCCTGTGGCTCAAAGCGGGCGTCAGCGCCGACCAGCTGCAGGCGCAACTGCGGCAACTGCCGTTCGGCGCCAACCTGACCCTGGCGCGCCCCGGCCAGATCCGCGCCGTCAGCCTGCAGATTTTCGACCGCAGCTTCGCCGTCACTTACCTGCTCGAGGCGATTGCGATCGCCATCGGCATGTCCGGCGTGGCGGCGACGTTTTCAGCGCAGACGCTGGCGCGCGCCAAGGAATTCGGCATGCTGCGCCACGTCGGCGTCACCCGCGGGCAAATCCTGCGGATACTGGCGCTCGAAGGC
The DNA here is from genome assembly GCA_028291845.1 of Massilia sp. Lineage (GTDB taxonomy): Bacteria > Pseudomonadota > Gammaproteobacteria > Burkholderiales > Burkholderiaceae_D > JAFCUW01. The sequence continues at coordinate 7,489 of JAQGNM010000227.1, forward strand.
GGCTTTCTGACCGTGCTGGGGGTGGCCTGCGGCTTCGCGCTGGGCGTCACCATCAGCCTGATCCTGGTATTCGTCGTCAACCCGCAGTCGTTTCACTGGACCATGCAGATGCATCTGCCGTGGGGATTATTGGGGTCGGTCGCCGGCCTGCTGCTGGCGGCGTCGGTCGTCACCGCGCTGGTGTCGGGGCGCTACGCTTTATCGGGCGGGCCGATCCGCGCCGTCAGGGAGGACTGGTAATGAACACTTTATATGGCGCTCTGTTGACGGCCCTGCTGATGTTCGGCTCCCACACAGGGGCGGCGCAGGCCGCGCCGGTGGCGTACGCCCCGGTGGTGCCCGGCAAAGCGCTGCAATTTCCCGCCGACTTCGGCGCCCATCCCGACTTCAAGACGGAGTGGTGGTACGTCACCGGCTGGCTGCAGCGCGCCGACGGCAAGCCGCTGGGGTTTCAGGTGACTTTCTTTCGCAGCCGCACCGGCGCCGCCGATGCCAATCCCAGCGCCTTCGCCGCCCGCCAGCTGATCGTCGCCCATGCGGCCGTTTCCGATCCAGCCGTGGGCCTCCTGGTGCACGATCAACGCAGCGGCAGACAGGGCTTCGACCTCAATTATGCAAGATCTGGCATAACCGACCTGAAGCTGGGCGACTGGACCATGCGCCGCGGCGCCGACGGCGCCTACGTGGTCGCCGTCAAGTCGCGCCAACTCGATCTGCAACTGACCTTGAGCCCGACCATGGCGCCGCTGCCGCAGGGCGACCGCGGCTACTCGCAAAAAGGTCCGCAGGCGCGCCACGCCAGCTATTACTACAGCGAACCGCAACTGAAAGTGACGGGCAGCGCCGGCGGCGCCGCCGTCACCGGCAGCGCCTGGCTCGATCACGAGTGGTCCAGCGAAGCGCTCGATCCGGCCGCCAGCGGCTGGGACTGGGTCGGCGCCAACCTGGCCGACGGCTCGGCGCTGATGGCTTTTCAGATACGCGCCAGGGCCGGTGGTAAACTGTGGTCGCACGCGGTGCTGCGCGAGGCCAGCGGCAAGCTGACGCAGTACGGTCCCGGCCAGGTCGATTTCACCCCGCGCACGCTGTGGAAGTCGCCCGCCAGCGGCGCCGTCTACCCGGTGGCGACGACGATCAGGACCGGCGCCATCGAATGGCGGCTGACGCCGCTGCAGAACGACCAGGAGCTCGACTCGCGCCGCTCGACCGGCGCCATTTACTGGGAGGGCGCCGTCACGCTCGAGCGCGACGGCCGGCCGGCCGGACACGGCTACCTGGAAATGACGGGCTACGGCAAGCCGATGACGCTGTAAGATCGCGCCATCGAACCATTCACAGACCACAAGAAAAAGCAGCAGCCGATGACCGACCGCACCAACGCTTCAATCGCCACCCCGACGCCGGCGCCCGCCACGTCAACCCCGGCAAGCAACGACAAACCCCGTGCCCGCCGCGACGACGCCCGCGGCAAGTCCAGCCTGGCCACCTTGAAAGGCTTGCTGCCGTTTCTGAAGCCCTACCGCCGTCAATTTGTGTTCGCCGCCATCGCCCTGCTGGTCGCCGCCGGCGCCACCCTGGCGATTCCCGCCGCTTTTAAACAAATGATCGACCTGGGCTTCGGCCCGGCGGCGGGCGCGCGCAGCATCCGCAATGTCAATACCACCTTCCTCGCCCTGTTCGGCGTCGCCACCGTGCTGGCGCTGGCCACCGCGGCGCGCTTTTACATGGTGTCGTGGCTGGGCGAACGGGTCACGGCCGACATCAGGAGCGCGGTCTACCGCCACGTGGTCAATCAAAGCCCCGAGTTTTTCGAGACCACCCAGACCGGCGAAGTCCTCTCGCGCATCACCACCGACACCACCTTGATCCAGTCGGTGGTCGGCACCAGCATTTCGCTGGCGCTGCGCAACACCTTGCTGTTCGTCGGCGGCCTGGTGATGTTGTTCATCACCAGCGTCAAGCTCACTTCCATCATTCTCGGCCTGATGGTGGTGGTGATCGTGCCGATCATCCTGTTCGGCCGCCGCGTGCGCGCCCTCTCGCGCGATTCGCAAGACCGCATCGCCGACGCCTCGGCGATGGCCGGCGAAATCCTCAACGCCATGCCGACCGTGCAGGCCTTCACCGCCGAGCAGCGCGAAGCGGCGCGCTTCGGCGCCTCGGTCGAGTCGGCCTTTGCCACCGCCATGCGGCGCATCCGCGCCAGGTCGCTGTTGACCATGCTGGCCATCGTGCTGGTGTTCGGCACCATCGTGTTCGTGTTGTGGCTGGGCGCACATGCGGTGCTGTCCGGCAGCATGACCGGGGGCGATCTCGGCCTGTTCATCCTGTATGCCTCGATCGTCGCCGGCTCGATCGGCGCCCTGTCGGAAGTGATGGGCGAAGCGCAGCGCGCCGCCGGCGCCACCGAGCGCCTGCTCGAACTGCTGGGGGCAAGGTCGAACATCGCCAACCCCGTATCTGCACACGCGCCGCCGCAACGCACTGCGGCGGGGGCCGCGCTGTCGCTCGA
>JAQGNM010000235.1 GCA_028291845.1 Massilia sp.
TCCAGACTGGATATAATCGACGAATGTTAAAGCAAAGAACTCTCAAACAAATCGTGCGCACCACCGGGGTCGGCCTGCATTCGGGCACCAAGGTGGTGCTCAGCCTGCGTCCGGCCGCGGTCGATACTGGGATCGTGTTTCGCCGTGTCGACCTCGACCCCATCGTCGAGTTTCCCGCCAGCGCGGGCGTGGTGGGCGACACCCGCATGGCCTCGGTGTTGATCAAGGACGCGGCCCGCGTGTCGACGGTCGAGCACCTGATGTCGGCCTGCGCCGGACTCGGCATCGACAATCTGTATGTCGACGTGTCCGCCGAAGAAATTCCCATCATGGACGGCTCGGCGTCGTCGTTCGTGTTCCTGCTGCAGCAGGCCGGGGTGCAGGAGCAGGACGCGCCGAAAAAATTCATTCGCGTATTAAAAGATGTGGAAGTGCGCCAGGGCAGCGGCGAACAGGAAAAATGGGCAAAGCTGTCGCCCCACGACGGTTTTAAACTGGATTTCTACATCGAGTTCAATCATCCCGCCGTCGATGGCACCACCCAGCGCGCCTCGGTCGATTTCGGCGACGTCTCGTATGTGCACGATGTGGCCAGAGCCCGCACCTTCGGCTTCATGCAGGACGTCGAAAGTTTAAGAGGGATGGGCCTGGCGCGCGGCGGTTCGCTGGAGAACGCCATCGTGATGGACGAGTACCGCATTCTCAATTCGGACGGCTTGCGCTACGAAGACGAATTCGTGCGCCACAAGATTCTCGATGCGATCGGCGACCTGTACCTGGTCGGCCATCCTTTATTGGCCAGCTACAGCGCCCACAAATCCGGGCATGGCTTGAATAATCTGCTGCTGCTCGAGTTGCTCAAGAACCCAGACGCCTATGAGATCGTCAGTTTCGACAAGACCGATGCCGCGCCGCAATCCTATATTCGCCAAATGGCGCGGGAATGGGAACTGACTTGATCCGGTAAAGTGATACAGATATTACGTTAACTTAAATATAACTGTATCATATTATCGGCGGCGTGCAGCCATCGCTTTAATGGCAGCAATCAATTTGGCGTTTTGCTCAGTATCGGGCAAGGCCTGCCCCAACTCTTCGAACGCCTGCACCGCCGTCTGCGGAAAATCAAGCTGGCGGGTGTGCACCACCGGGGCGATCGAGCGGGTCACCTGCACTTTCAACTTGATTTGATCGACTTGCCAGCCGCGCTGCTGCAGGGCGCCCTGCAACTTCGGCAGTTGCTGCTTGAGCTTGGCTGCGACGGCCGAGGTCGGCACTGCCAGTACCAGGTGGGCGTCCTCGAAGGACAGCACGTCGCAGTTGGAAAACATCGGCGGCAGGGCGGCGGCGCAATCCTTTTGCAGGCGGCCCATGCGCATGGCGGTTGGCAGCAAGCTGGCCATGCGCGCGTTGCCGCTCAAGAAATCGGTGGCGCCGATCGAGGTCTGGCGAGAACGGGTGCCGTAAATGTGGCCGCCGTGTTGATCTGTGGTGGTAAAGCGCATGAGGGATAACATAACACAGGCGGGCGGGAAGGTGGCAGAGCGCCCGCGGCGTGGGCGGCGCAACGGCGGTCAACGAAGCAAATCGACAACATTCTTTATTGGGTGCACTTGTTATCGCGTCGTATAACCCCAAGTGGGGCCGGAGCGCGTGATAAAATCACCCTCTTTTTGCCAATGGCGGCTGGATATCGGTAGCAAGACGCTATCGTTACAGCTCTTTTTCGCGGCGCATTTTTCAAGAATTCAAGCATGTCATTACTGACCCAGATTTTCGGCAGCCGCAACCAGCGTCTGCTCAAGCAATACAAAAAGACGGTGACCCAGATCAATGCGCTCGAGGCGCAGATGGAAGCGCTGTCCGACGCCGAGCTCCAGGCCAAGACGCCTGAATTCAAAAAACGGGTGGCCGCCGGCACCTCGCTCGACGACTTGCTGCCGGAAGCGTTCGCGGTCTGCCGCGAAGCGGCGCGCCGGGTATTGAAGATGCGCCATTTCGATGTGCAGCTGATCGGCGGTATGGTCCTGCACTACGGCAAAATCGCCGAAATGGGCACCGGTGAAGGCAAGACCCTGATGGCGACCTTGCCGACCTATCTGAATGCGCTGTCCGACAAGGGCGTGCACGTGATTACCGTCAACGATTACCTGGCGCAGCGCGATGCCGACTGGATGGGCCGCCTGTACGGCTGGCTGGGCTTGAGCACCGGCGTCAACCTGTCGCAGATGGACCACGATACCAAGCAGGCCGCCTACGCCTCCGATATCACCTATGGCACCAACAACGAATTCGGTTTCGACTACCTGCGCGACAATATGGTCTACGACAAGTCGGAGCGCGTGCAGCGCGGCCTGAACTTCGCCGTCGTCGATGAAGTCGACTCGATCCTGATCGACGAAGCGCGTACCCCCCTGATCATCTCCGGCCAGGCCGAGAACCACACCGACCTGTACATCCGCATCAACGAACTGCCGCCGATGCTGACCCTGCAGGTGGGCGAAGAGACCCCGGACGGCAAGGGTGTGGTCGAAGTCCCCGGCGACTACACGCGCGACGAAAAAGCGCACACGGTGCTGCTGACCGAGGCAGGCCACGAAAAGGCTGAAGCCATCCTGACGCAAATGGGCCTGCTGCCGGAAGGCGCCTCGCTGTACGACGCCGCCAACATCACCCTGATCCACCACCTGTATGCGGCCCTGCGCGCGCATGCGCTGTTCCACAAGGACCAGCACTACGTGGTGCAGAACGACGAAGTCGTCATCGTCGACGAATTCACCGGCCGCCTGATGACGGGCCGGCGCTGGTCGGACGGCCTGCACCAGGCGGTCGAGGCGAAAGAGGGCGTGCGTATCCAGAACGAGAACCAGACCTTGGCCTCGATCACCTTCCAGAACTACTTCCGCATGTACAGCAAGCTGGCCGGCATGACCGGTACCGCCGACACCGAAGCGTACGAGTTCCAGGAAATCTACGGCCTCGAGACGGTGGTGATTCCGCCGAACCGTCCGTCGCAGCGCAAGGACCGCCAGGACCAGGTGTACAAGTCGCCGCAGGAAAAATACGGAGCCATGCTGGTCGATATCCGCGACTGCTTCGAACGGGGCCAGCCAGTGTTGGTCGGTACCACCTCGATTGAAAACTCTGAACTGCTGTCGGGGATTTTGACCGACGCCGGCCTGACCCACAACGTCTTGAACGCCAAGCAGCACGCCCGCGAAGCGGAAATCATCGCCCAGGCGGGCCGCCCGAAGATGATCACCATCGCCACCAACATGGCCGGCCGCGGCACCGATATCGTCTTGGGCGGTAACGTCGAAAAGCAGATCCAGTTCATCGACGCCAACGAAGCGCTGTCCGACGCCGAGAAGGCCAAACAGGCCGACACCATCCGCAACGAGTGGAAGTCGCTCAACGAGCACGTGGTGGGCGCCGGCGGCCTGCACATCATCGGTACCGAGCGCCACGAATCGCGCCGCGTCGACAACCAGCTGCGCGGCCGTTCGGGACGCCAGGGCGATCCGGGTTCGTCGCGCTTCTACCTGTCGCTCGACGACGCCCTGCTGCGCATCTTCGCGGGCGACCGCGTGCGCGCCATCATGGACCGCCTGAAAATGCCGGAAGGCGAACCGATCGAAGCGGGCATCGTCTCGCGCTCGATCGAAACGGCGCAGCGCAAGGTCGAGGCGCGCAACTTCGATATCCGCAAACAGCTGCTCGAGTACGACGACGTCGCCAACGACCAGCGCAAGGTGATTTACACCCAGCGTAACGAACTGCTGGAAACCACCGACATCTCCGAGCTGATCGCGTCGCTGCGCAACGGCGTCTTCAACGACCTGGTACGCACCTATGTGCCGGCCGAATCGGTGGAAGAGCAGTGGGATATTCCGGGGCTCGAGTCGACCCTGGCCAACGAGTGGAACCTGCAGGTACCGCTGGCGCAAGCCTTGAAGGACGACGCCAACATCACCGACGAAGACATCCTGGAAAAAGTGCAGGCGGCGGCGGAAGCGTCGTATGCGGCCAAGATCGCCATCGTCGGCAAGGAATCGTTCGGCGGCTTCGAGAGAAGCGTGATGCTGCAGGCGGTCGACAGCCACTGGCGCGAACACCTGGCGGCGCTGGACCACCTGCGCCAGGGTATCCACCTGCGCGGCTACGCCCAGAAAAACCCGAAACAGGAGTACAAGCGCGAAGCATTCGAGCTGTTCGGCAGCATGCTCGACGAGATCAAGAACGAAGTCATCAAGCAGATCATGCTGGTGCGCATCCAGTCGCGCGAAGAAGTCGAAATGGCCGAAGCGGCCATGGCCGAGCAGCAGGCGCACCTGGAAAACATCAGCTACCAGCACGCCGACTACCAGCCGAACGCCACGCCGGAAGAGCTGCTGGCTCCGGTGCCGGGTGAAGTCAATGCGGGAGATGATCCGGCGACGACGTACAACGGCATGAAGGTGGGGCGGAATGATCCTTGTCCTTGCGGCAGTGGGAAAAAATTCAAAGCCTGCCACGGCAAGTTGAGCTGATCAAACAAAAGTAAAAACCTGCTTTTGTTTGGTTGGTCAGATAAAAAAGTCCCCGGCGAAGCCTAATGCCAGTCACTTAAGCTCATTGTCGTGGAACGGAGGCATGGGACAGGCACCCGATGGGAGCCAGTCCCCCTGCTGCGTGAGGCGCGACCGCGCGAAACGTAGGGGGGACTGGCCGGGCCGCGTTCGGACCGAAGGTGCCTGTCCCATGCTTGCGTTCGTG
>JAQGNM010000243.1 GCA_028291845.1 Massilia sp.
GGTGGCCGCCGGCGCCGTCGGCGACGACAAAGCAGGCCAGCTCGCCATTGCGGGCGGCGCCGATGCGGTCCTGGTTGTTGTCGCGGCTGCCGGTCTCGCTCACTGCCGACCACGACAGGCGAACCGCGGCGCCGGTATCAAGGGGGGCGCCGTTCACGACCGACCCCGGGCAAAACACGGTGCTTCGAGCTTGCATGCCGGCCGGGCAAAATCGATTGCGCGCGGCGGCGCCGCCGTTTCGAAGGAAGCGGCGGCGCGGGAAGCGGCGGTGAAAGGGCTGTTGACGGGCGCACCGGCAGTGTCAGGGCTGGTCATCGTGGGCAGACGGAAGTCTTGTATTTTTCTGGAGCAATAATGCCAGAAGACCGGTCAGCGCGCACGCCTTGCCAGAAACATTTTTAGGCTGTCAGTATTGCGCCCACAACAAAAACCACGATCAAGCGTCGATGAAGCGCATCTTGAAGCTGCGTCCCTTGATGTTGCCAAAGTCCGGGCCCAGCTTGTTGCCGGCGTTCAGGCGCGCAAACGCGCCGTCGGCGGCGTGGCGGTCGAGCGCGACATAGGTCTGGAATTCGGTGACGTTGATCTTGCCGACCTGTTCCTTGGTGAGGCCGGCGTCGCCGGTCAGCGCGCCGAGCAGGTCGCCCGGGCGCAGCTTGTCCTTCTTGCCGCCCATGATGACCAGGGTGACCATCGGCGCCGGTTCGGCCTCGGCGGATTCGCCGTCGAGTTCCTTCAAGTCGTACCAGTCGGCCTCCGCGCCCTGGTACTGTTCGATCAGCCGCACCCATTTTTTCTCGTTGGGCGCGCACAGCGACAGCGCCAGTCCCGATTCGCCCGCGCGCCCGGTCCTGCCGATGCGGTGGATGTGCACCTCGGTGTCCTTCGAAACGTCGACGTTGATGACCGCGCCCAGGTTGGCGATGTCGAGACCGCGCGCGGCGACGTCGGTGGCCACCAGCACGGAGCAGCTGCGGTTGGCAAACAGGATCAGGATCTCGTCGCGCTCGCGCTGTTCGAGTTCGCCGTACAGCGCCAGCGCGGTAAAGCCCTGGCTGCGCAGTTCGGCCGCCAGTTCGCGGCAATGCACCTTGGTGTTGCAGAAGGCCAGGGTCGATTCGGGCTTGAAGTGTTTTAATAGTTTACCGACCGCGGCGTCGCGCTCGTCGAAGCCCACTTCATAGAAGCGCTGCTCGATCTGGCCGGCGTCATGGCGCGCTTCGACCGTCACTTCGAGCGGATCGCGCAGGAATTTTTCGGTGGCGAAGCGGATGTCGTCGGGATAAGTCGCCGAGAACAGCAAGGTCTGGCGGCGCTGCGGGCAGGCGCTGACGATGCCGGCGATCTCGTCGTAAAAACCCATGTCGGTCATGCGGTCGGCTTCGTCCAGCACCAGGGTCTGCACGTGCGCCAGGTTGATGGTGCCGCGGCCCAGGTGGTCGCGGATGCGACCCGGCGTGCCGACCACGATGTGGGCGCCATGTTCGAGCGAGGCGATTTGCGGGCGCATGGCGGTGCCGCCGGTGAGGGTGAGGATCTTGACGTTGGCCTCGCCCCTTGCCAGGCGGCGCAATTCGCCCGCTACCTGGTCGGCCAGCTCGCGCGTGGGGCACATCACCAGGCCCTGCACGGCGAACCAGGCGGGATTGAGCTTGTGCAGAATGCCGATGCCGAACGCGGCTGTCTTGCCGCTGCCGGTCTTGGCCTGGGCGATCAGGTCGCGCCCGTCCAGCACGGCCGGCAGGGAAGCGGCCTGGATCGCCGTCATTTCCTTGTAGCCGAGCGTGTCGAGATTGGCCAGCATGGTGGGCGCCAGCGGCAGCGAAGAAAAGGCGGTCTGGGTCATGGCGGGCCGATACTCGATAAAAGGTGGATTGGGGTGAAGCCGGGACGGCGCGGGCGCGGCAGGCGCGCCCCGGCAGAGTTTATCAGGCCGCGGCCCAGATCGGCAGGCCGGTGAGGTCGAGCCCTTCGTCGCGCTGCCATACGGGCAGGCCGGAGGCGTCGGTGGCGTCGAGCAGTTCGAGCTGGTGCTGCTGGAGGGCGGGAGCGCGCGGACGGATGGTGCGCTTGGGACCGGCCGCCGCGGCGGTTGCCACCGGCGTGGCGCCCGGCTCGGGAATGGCGATGCTGGCCAGGGAATCATGGTCGAAGCCCACCAGGTCCAGCGTCGCGTTGTCTTTTTTGTCTCTCATGGTACTTAACGGTGCTTCGCTGCTGCAAGTTCGCTACGGCGCGCATGTTTCCGGCCGTAGAAAACAAAAGCCCGGCTGCAAGAGTCGGGCTTCGGTTTGATAGTAAAACATGTTTGGTTGCGGGGACAGGATTTGAACCTGTGACCTTCGGGTTATGAGCCCGACGAGCTGCCAGACTGCTCCACCCCGCAGGACAGATTATACAGAGGTGGGCGGGGTCGCGCAATGGCTGGTTTTGCTATCGTGCGCGCAGCCGCCACAGCGAGGTGGTTTCGGCCGCGCGCGCCGCGTGCAGCGGGTCGGCGGCGTCGCTGGCGCGCGGGTGCACCGGGCGCGTATCGATGCGCTCGATAACCGCCAGACCGGCCTGGTCGAACCAGTCGAGCAGCTGCTCGCGGCTGCGCAAGCCAAGGTGCTCGGCCAGGTCGGACAGGATCAGCCAGGCTTCGCCGCCATCTGCCAGGTGTGCGCCGACGCCATTGATAAAACCCTTCAGCATGCGGCTGTCGGGATCGTAGATGGCGTATTCGATGGCCGAACTGGGGCGGCCCGGCAGCCACGGCGGATTGCATACGACAAGTTGCGCGCGGCCCGGCGGGAACAGGTCGGCCTCGACCACCTCGACCTGGGCGCCGAGTTGCAGGCGCTGCAGATTCTCGCGCGCGCAGGACAGGGCGCGGCTATCCATGTCGGTGGCGACGACGCGTTCGACGCCGCGGCGCGCCAGGATCGCCGCCAGCACGCCGGTGCCGGTGCCGACGTCGAAGGCGAGGCTGGCGCCGGCGGAGACGGGCAGCGGAGCTTCGGCGACCAGTTGCAGGTATTCGCCGCGGATCGGAGAAAACACGCCGTACCACGGGTGGATGCGGGCGCCTTCGCCGAGCATCGGCGTCTGCACGCCGTTCTTGCGCCATTCATGGGCGCCGATGACGCCGAGCAGTTCGCGCAGCGAAGCGACGAACGGTTCGGTGGGACGGCCGTAGGCTTCATTGCAGGCCAGCGCGACATCGGGCGCGCGGCGCAGGGCGATGCTGTAATCGGCTTCGAACGGGATCAGCAGCATCGCCAGGGTGCGCGCACGCTGCGACTGCGCCTGGCGGTGCAGGTGGAACGCTTCGGCCGGGGTGGCGGCCACCTTCGGCGCCTTGGCGCGCTTGCCCTTGGTCGGCGCGTCGGCGCGCCGCGCCAGCGCCTGCAGCAACTGGCGGGCATTTTGAAAATCGCCGCGCCACAGCAGGGCGGTGCCCTCGCAGGCCAGGCGGTAGGCGCTGTCGGCCGGGGTCTGGTCGTTGGCGACGACGACTTTTTTTGGCGCCGGCATGCCGCTTTGCGAGCGCCACAAGGCCGAGTGCTCGACGTCTCCCTCGCGCCAGTGGATGCGGGTGGCGGTGTCGGGCGGTATGGCGGTGGTCATGGCGGTCGATCGTAAAAAACAATCGGCCATTATAAGTGTAGTGGTTAAGGCTTAGTGGTGGTGCGACCAATCCAGGCCGTTCGAGGCGAGGAAGGAGGCGACCGCCGCCTGGTTGCCGGTGGCGTGCAGCTTGACTTCGCCGCAATTGCACACGCCCATGTAGGGCTGGATGTGCGAGCAGGCCGAGACCTTTTGCAGGTTGACCTTGACGGCCTTGGCGCACTTGGCGCATTTGAAGGTGAGGGTGCGGGCGGGTTTGAGCATGCTGAATTCCTGAAGTTAGTTGGATATTTTAGCACCGGGGACTGGCGCCGCAGGTGCCTGTCCCCAGCTTGGGCGCAAGCGGAGCGAACATGGGACAGGCACCTTGCGGTGCCAGTCCCCCTTCGATTTACTCCACCATGACGCTGCTGCTGCCACCCCCCGACGGCTGCACGATGATCCTCGTGGCGATCCGCTCCGTCATTTCCTGCACGTGCGAGATCACGCCGACCTTGCGGCCCATCGCCTGCAGGCCGTCGAGCGCGTCCATCGCCACGCGCAGGGTTTCGCTGTCGAGGCTGCCGAAACCTTCGTCGATGAACAGCGATTCGACCTTCACCCGGTTCGACGACAGCGACGCCAGGCCGAGCGCCAGCGCCAGCGATACCAGGAACGATTCGCCGCCGGAGAGCGAATTGACCCCGCGCACTTCGCCGCCCATGTCCTGGTCGCGCACCATCAGGCCCAGCGAGGGGCCGGCGCCGCCGCCGACCCGCTCCAGGCGATAGCGCCTGGCCAGGTGGGCCAGGTGCGCGTTGGCGTAGCCGAGCAGGACGTCGAGGGTAAATTGCTGGGCGTAGTTGCGGAATTTCTTGCCGTCGGCCGAGCCGATCAGCTCGGACAGCTTGCCCCAGCGCCGTTCGACCAATTGCTGGCCTTCGATGGCGGCCATGGCGGCCTGCGCATTGTGGCGCCGCACGTCGTCCTGCGCCAGCTGCAAACGCAGCGCGGTGGCGGCCTCGCCGGCGATTCTGCGCTCGGCCGCCAATTGCGCCAGATCGTCGGCCAGGGTCGACAGTTCACCCGGCGGCGCCTGCTCGAGGTGGGCGGCGTGCCGCCGGCGGCGTTCTTCCAGTACCGCGCGCGCCGCGCTGGCGGCATTCTCCAACGCCGCCAGCGCCGCCTGTTCCTGCTGGCGCAGCGCGAGGGGAACGGCCAGAAGTTCGGCCAGCGCGTCGATGCCGTCCGGCGGCGCCAGCTGCGGATGGCGCTGGCCGAAGCCGTCCAGCCAGTGCGCCAGCTTCGACAGCGCCGCTTCGGCCTGCGCGGCGACGGCCACCCCGGTGGCGGCGTTCTGCACCACCTTGTCGCGCGCGCGGGCGGCCGCCAGGCGCGCCGTCTCGATCGCACCCTGGCGGGCCATCAACGCGGCGCGGGCGCCGTCGACCGCCTGGCGCAACTGCGCCTCGACCTGCGCCACCGCGGCGCCGCCCCACAACAGCGCACGTTGGGCGCGGCGGGCGGCGACGTCGCCATCGTGCCGGGCGAATTCGGAAAGCGCCTGCTCGGCAGTTTTTGCCGCTTGCGCGGCCTGCGCCTGGGCTCCCTTGAGCTGCGCCTGCAGTTCGCCCAGGGCGGCGCCGCGTTCCGGCTGCGTCGAGGCCTGCGCATTGAACTGTTCCACTTCGCGCAGGCGCTTGCCGCGAAAGCGCGCCGGGTCGTTTTGCCAGGCGGCGCGCCAGCCGCCGGCCGAGGTGAAGCCAAAATCGAAGCTCGCCATGCCGTCTTCTAGCTGAACATCGCTGTCGAAAGCACCTTCCAGGTCGTCCAGCAGCGCCACCAGCGCTTCGGCGGCGCGCGCGGTCTGGTCGGCCAGCGCTGCCAGCGCCGCTTGCGCGGCGCTGGCCGCCAGCCGTGTCGATGCGGCCAGTTCGGCGGCGCCGGTATGGGCGCTGCCGGCCTCGTCGAACGCGTGCTGGGCGGCGTCGCGGGCAGTCTCGGCGGCGCGCGCGGCCTGTTCGGCGGCGTCGATCCCGGCCAGTTGCGCCGCCACCTGCGCGCGGCGCTGATCGAACCACGCGACGATCGGGTCGGCGCCGATCTGGTCGGCGCCGCCCTGTTCCGCGCCGCCTTGTTCGGCCTGTTCGGCCAGCGGCTGCGCCGTCCACAGCGCGGACAGGCGCTCGTTCTCGAGCGCCAGCGCGGCGCCGTCGTCGAGCAGGCTGGCTGCCTGCGCCCGGCTGGCGCTCAGGCG
>JAQGNM010000581.1 GCA_028291845.1 Massilia sp.
AGTGATATTGCCCAAGTTGGTGGTGATGAGTACTTTTGCCATGATGTGTCCTGTTAGTGAGTTTATTGTTCGGAATGCCTGGGCATCCGCTATTTTAACGTTTGACGACGCTGGCCGACTGAATCACGATCGGCACCACCGGCACGTTCTGCTGGCCCTTGACGTCGTCGACCACCACGCCCTTGATCTTGTCGACCACTTCCTGGCCCTGCACGACCTTGCCGAACACGGTGTAGCCGAAGCCGTCGCGGCCCGGATAGTCGAGCGGCGTGTTTTCGGCCACGTTGATGAAGAACTGCGACGTCGCCGAATCAGGATCGGCGGTGCGCGCCATCGCCACCGAATACGGCACGTTCTTCAGGCCGTTGTTCGCTTCGTTCTGGACCGGCTTGCTGGTCTTCTTCTGGACCAGCTTGGCGTCCATGCCGCCGCCCTGGATCATGAAGCCGTCGATCACGCGGTGAAAGATGGTGCCCTTGTAATGGCCCGACTTCACGTACTGCAGAAAGTTGGCGACCGTCTTCGGCGCCTTTTCCTGGTCGAGCTCGAGGACGATCTCGCCCATGGTGGTTTTGAGCGACACTTGCGGCGTGCTGCCGGCGTCTGCCGCCAGCACGGAATTGCTGACGGACATGCCAAACGACAGGCCGAACAGCACGGTCAGGCAACGGGTCAGCCAGGAGGCGGAAAGGGATTTACGGGAGTCGAACGCGGCCATGGAGTCTTTCACAAAGTGAGTTGGCGCAAAGCGCTGTCAAGCGGTTTGCAGAAAAATAAACCTTGGCCATATGCGGTCAGGGGGCATTTTATCAATGCTATACTTTCGTGCAGAACGACCATTCTATCAAATAAGAATTACAAAGAGGGCCGTGACGATATCGAACCATCAACCGCTGCCGGTGCGTGCCCCCGAGGCTGCTGCGCCTGCGCGGAGTATGGTTCGCGCCGTCGCGGTTACCGCTATTTACCGCAAGAGCCCGATGAGCCAACTGAAGATCTACAACACGCTGGCGCGTGACAAGCAGGAATTCGTTCCTATCGTTCCCGGTCAGGTCGGCATGTACGTGTGCGGCATGACCATTTACGATTACTGCCACATCGGCCACGCGCGCATGATGATGGCGTTCGACGTCGTCTATCGCTGGCTCACGGTGTCCGGGTACAAGGTCAACTATGTCCGCAACATCACCGACATCGAAGACAAGATCATCAAGCGGGCGGTGGAGAACGGCGAATCGATCCATGCGCTGACCTCGCGTTTCGAGCGTTACATGGACGAAGATACCGCGGCGCTGGGCATCCTGCCGCCCACCATGGTGCCGCACGCTACTGAATACGTGCCGCAAATGCTTGGCATCATCGAACTGCTCGAAAAAAACAATCTGGCTTATAAGGCAGAGGACGGCGACGTCAATTACGCGGTGCGCAATTTCCCCGGCTACGGCAAGCTGTCCGGCAAGTCGCTCGACGACCTGCGCGCCGGCGAGCGGGTCGACGTCAACACGGGCAAGCGCGACGCCCTCGATTTCGTCCTGTGGAAGGCCTCGAAAGAGTCCGAGCCGGAAGAAGTCAAATGGCCGTCCAAGTGGGGCAGCGGCCGGCCGGGCTGGCACATCGAGTGCTCGGCCATGTCGTGCGCGACACTGGGCGAACATTTCGACATCCACGGCGGCGGCGCCGATTTGCAGTTCCCGCACCACGAAAACGAAATCGCCCAGTCCGAAGGGGCGTTCAACAAGCCGATGGTCAACTATTGGCTGCACAACGGTTTCGTGCGAGTCGACAATGAAAAAATGTCCAAGTCACTGGGCAACTTTTTCACCATCCGCGACGTCCTCAAAAAGTACGACGCCGAAGTCGTCCGCTTTTTCATTTTGAAGGCGCATTACCGCAGCCCGCTGAATTATTCGGACGCCCACCTCGACGATGCCAAGGTGGGCCTGACGCGCCTGTACACCGCGCTCGACGGCCTCGAGACGGGGGAGCCGATCGCCGTCGACTGGAACGAGGCTTACGCCGCGCGCTTCCGTGACGCCATGAACGACGACTTCAATACGCCGATCGCGATTGCCGTGCTGTTCGACATGGTCAGTGAATTGAACAAGACGAAATCGATTGGACTGGCGCGCCAGTACCGCGCCCTGGCCGATGTGCTCGGCTTGCTCGGCCGCAGCGCCCAGCAATTCCTGCAAGGCGGCGCCAGCGCCGACGACGCGCGGATCGTCGAACTGATCGCCGCCCGCGCCGCCGCCAAGAAATCGAAAAATTTCGCCGAATCGGACCGCATCCGCGCGCAGTTGTCGGCCACCGGTGTCATCCTCGAAGACAAGCCGGACGGCACCACCAACTGGCGCCGCGCATGATGGCGCTCAATAAAGACGCCGTGGGCAATGCTTCTCTCCTGATCGAAGTTCCCGCTTACTGGGAAGAGGCCAAGCTCGAGCTCATGAAGCGCGACCGCATCATGAAAAAGCTGATCCCCCAGTTCGGCGATCTGCATCTGGTTGGCCACCCCGACCCGTTCACCACCCTGGCGCGCTCGATCGTCGGCCAGCAGGTGACCAACAAGGTGGCCGACGCCGCCTGGGCGCGCCTGACCACGGCCTGTCCGAAGATGGCGCCGGCCCAGGTCATCAAGGCCGGCGCCGAGCAACTCGGCGCTTGCGGGCTGTCCAAGCGCAAGACCGAATACATTCTCGATCTGGCCGACCATTTCAAGGCCAAGCGCGTGCACGCCAACCTGTGGGCCGAAATGGCCGACGAAGCGGTGATCGCCGAACTGGTGCAGATCCGCGGCATCACCCGCTGGACCGCCGAGATGTTTTTGATTTTCAATTTGCTGCGCCCGAACGTGCTGCCGCTGGACGACCCCGGCCTGATCCACGGCATCAGCCATAACTATTTTTCCGGCGAGCCCGTCTCGCGCAGCGACGCACGCGAAGTGTCGGCCAACTGGGAACCCTGGCGCACCGTGGCGACCTGGTATTTGTGGCGTAGCCTCGACCCTGCTGCGGTAGAATAGATCCTGACGGACCGCGCCGGAGTGATGCTGCGGTCGACAAAAACAGAGGGCGGCACGCACGATCGCGTGTTTCGCCCATGAATTCCTTCGGAGGACCAATGAATAAAACAACTTTCCTCAATTTCGAGCAGCCGATCGCCGAGCTCGATTCCAAGATTGAAGAGCTGCGTTTCGTGCAGGACGATTCGGCCGTAGATATCTCCGAAGAGATCGACCGCCTGGCCAAGAAGAGCCAGCAGCTGACCAAGGATATTTATGCCAAGCTCACGCCTTGGCAAGTTTCTCAGATCGCCCGCCATCCGCAGCGCCCCTACACCATGGACTACGTCAACGAAATCTTCACCGATTTCCACGAACTGCATGGCGACCGC
>JAQGNM010000272.1 GCA_028291845.1 Massilia sp.
TGGCGCGCGGCGCCGGCTGGGTGGCGCTGATGGAAAACAAGCTCAAGGCCGACAAAGTCGACAGCACCATCGTCAACGCCAGCATCAGCGGCGAGACCACTTCGGGCGGCCGCACCCGGTTGCCGGCGCTGCTGACGCAGTACAAGCCGGGGCTGGTGATCATCGAGCTGGGCGCCAACGACGGCCTGCGCGGCTTGCCGGTGCCGGCTGCCGAGGCGAATTTGCGCGCCATGGTGGCGATGGCGCAAAAAAACCAGGCGCGTGTGATGCTGATCGGCATGCGCATGCCGCCCAATTACGGCCGCGCCTACACCGACAGCTTTTTCGCCATGTATAAACGGGTGGCGACCGACATGAAAACCGCGCTGGTGCCCTTCATGCTCGAAGGCGTGGCGGAAAAGCCGGACCTGTTCCAGCCCGACCGCCTGCATCCGGCCGCGCAAGCCCACCCCACCATCCTGGCCAACATCTACTCGACCTTGCTGCCGCTGGTCAAGGCGCGCTGATTGCGCAAGCACCAGAACCATGACTGACAACAATGAAAAAAAGAGTCCAATGAAGTATCCCGCCGTGCAGGCTTTCCAGGATATCTTGCCCGTTCTCGGCCAATTCGACGCCATCATCGATGCCCGCAGCGAAGCCGAATTTGCCCTCGACCACATTCCCGGCGCCATCAACTGCCCGGTATTGAACGACGCCGAGCGCGTCCGCGTCGGCACCCTGTACAAGCAGGTCAATGCTTTCGAGGCGAAAAAAGTCGGTGCGGCTCTGGTGTCGCGCAACATTGCCCGCCATATCGAGACCCTGTTCATCGACAAGCCGCGCGACTGGAAACCGCTGATTTACTGCTGGCGCGGCGGCAACCGCAGCGGTTCGCTGGCGCTGGTGCTGGCCAAGATCGGCTGGCCGGCGATCCAGCTCGATGGCGGCTACAAGGCCTACCGGGCCGCGGTCAGCGCCGATCTCGCCGCACCGCCGCAACTCGATTTACGGGTGGTCTGCGGCACCACCGGCAGCGGCAAGAGCCGCCTGCTGGAAGTGCTGGACAGCATCGGCGCGCAAGTGCTCGACCTGGAGCAACTGGCCGCCCACCGCGGCTCGGTGCTGGGCCATCTGCCCGACGCGCCGCAGCCCTCGCAAAAAATGTTCGAGACCAGTATCTGGAACAAGCTGCGCCATTTCGACCCGCAACGCCCGGTGTTTGTCGAATCGGAAAGCAAAAAAGTCGGCAATCTGCGCGTGCCGGACGCCTTGATGGCGCAAATGCGCGCGGCGCCGTGCATTTCGCTGGCCTTGTCGCGGCCCAACCGGGTGCGCCTGCTGATGGAGGACTACCGCCATTTCACCCGCGATCCGGCGCTGTTGAACACCCAGCTCGATTGCCTGGTGCAGCTGCACGGCCGCGCCAGGATCGATGGCTGGCATGCAATGGCCAATGGCGGCGAGATGGCCCGGCTGGTCGACGAGCTGCTGGTCGACCACTACGATCCCGCCTACCTGCGTTCGATCGACCGCAATTTCGTGCGTTTTAAAGAGGCCCAGGTGCTCGAATTGGCAGACATCGGCGCGGCCGATTTTCTTGCCGCCGCGCACGCGCTGCGCGAGCAGTACGATGCGCCGGGGACCGCAGCGCAAGGGCAGGCTGGCGCCCCTGCCCTCCCGGCAGCGTGATTCACCGCGCCCGCTTCCCCTCGACCGCCTTCCAGCTGAAGCGGCGTGCCGCCGCCGGCTCGTACCGGCCCGGCGCGATCAAGCCCTGCGGATCGAGCGCGGCCTTGATGCGCGCCGCCACCTTCCAGAACACGTCGCCGTGCGGATCGAGCTCGCCCATCGACTCGATGCCGACCCGGTACGGCATGTAGCCGGCCGCCATCACCGCATCGAACAGGGCGCGCTGGCAATCGCGCGCGCGCGCCGCTTCGGCGGCGTCGTCGCGGTCGAAGGCGACCGTCAACACAGCGCACAGGGCGCGCTCGTTGATCAGGCTGACAGTGATGAACAGGTCGAAGCCGTGCGCGGCGTAGATCGGCGCCACCAGCGCGTGCAGCGCCAGGGCGTCGGCGCCGCGCATCGGCAGGATCGGCGACACCCAGAACAGGCCGCAGCCATCGAGCGCCGGGTTGGCGTGCTGCGGAAAGCCCTCCGGCAAGCCGGCGCGGCGGCGCCAGTAAGCGCCAGCCAGAAAACGCCCGTTCGGCACGCCGCGCGCCATCGCCAGCAAGGCCCGTCCCAAGGCCAGCTTGGCCAGCAGCGCATTATGCAAGCCGGCGCCCAATCCCAGCGTGCCGACCAGCTTGCCGAGGACGCGCGCCGCCCAAGCGCCGGCATCGAGCGAACCCTGGTCGACAAAGGTGGTGCGCGCGCCGGCGCCGCGCAAGGCACGGCCGACGGCGGCGCGGCCGGCCTTCACTTGCGCCACGCTGCCATACAGGCAGCCCGACACGGTCCAGGCCTGGGCGCCGCTTTTTTCGATGAGCATGCGGCGGGCGCGCTCGGACAGCCGGCTCGATGGCGCCTCGCCGCTGCGGGCTGCCGCCGCAGGTTCGGTAGCGAAGGGAAAGGTCGCCCCGCCCGACAGCACCCGCAAGTCGTTACCAATGTGGACGACGCTGCGCAATGTGCCATCCAGCCGCAATGGCCGCAGCGCCTCGATCAGCGCGCCCAGGTCCTGGTGGCGGCCGACGGTGGCGATGAACTGGCTGACGCAGGCGGCGGGCATCAGCCAGATGCCCAGCTCCACCACCACGCCCAGGTTCGACTGGGTGAACAAACCATCGAGCATGGGGCCGACGCCGGCGCTGAACAGATGGCTCACCTGCGACTGCGGATAATGGCCGAATCCGGTCGAGAGCAGTTCGCCGCCGGCCAGCACAATTTGCATGCAGGCAATGTGCTGGACCCGGTTGCCGTAGGGCGAGTGGCCGAAACCGCGCTCGAGGATATTGCCGATCAGGCTGGTGTCCGGTCCGGCGCCGGTGCAGTCGCACCACAGGTCGATTTTGTTTTCACGTAAAAATTCCGACAACTGGCCCTGGGTCACGCCCGGTTCGATGACCGCGTACGCCAGCTCGGGGTCGACCTTGACGATGCGGTTCATGCGCGCCAGTTCGACAATCAGCTGGCCGGCGCCCACCGCGCAGGCGTCGCCATAGCCCCAGTTCTTGCCGGTGCTGAGCGGGTAGACCGCCACTTCGTGGCGCGCCGCCAGTGCCATCACGGCGATCACTTCGCTGCGCGTCGCCGGGCGTACCACCGCCAGCGGCCGGGTGCCGGCATCGCCCGGCGCGCCGCCGGTGCTGGCGGCATATTG
>JAQGNM010000313.1 GCA_028291845.1 Massilia sp.
CCGGCGACATGATCGGCGAAATCGCGCTCGCCATCGAGATGGGCGCCGACGGCGTCGATATCGGCAAGACGATCCACCCGCATCCGACCCTGGGCGAATCGATCGGCATGGCGGCCGAAGTGTACGAGGGCGTGTGCACCGACTTGCCGCCGCCGCGCAAGCGCTGATCATCGGCAAACAATGATCGATGTCCTTGTAAAAGCCAGCCCGCACAAAGGGCTGGCTTTTTTCATGGGCGATTATTGGGTGTAAGATCGCGGTGTAAGATCGGCTAAGCACCAACCGACGGAGAGCAACATGCATACCGCGCAGCAAGCTGTCAGCAAGAGCATCAAGAAGGTGCTTGGGATCACCGCGTTGTTATTGCTGATACCAGCCGCCGGGCAAGTGTTCAGCCGCGAAGTGTCGTGGGGGCCGGAAGATTTCGTGCTGGCGGCCTTGCTGCTGGCCGGCACCGGGGTTGCTTACGTGCTGGCCGCGCGGCGCCTGCAGACGCCACGCTCGCGCATGCTGGCCGGGGGCGCGATGGGAGCGGCGCTTTTGCTGCTGTGGACCGAGCTGGCCGTCGGTATCTTCAGTTAGCCATACACGGTCGACACCACCGGAATTTCGATGCTGCCCTGCCTGGCAGCTTGCGCGTACATGCGCATGTCGGCCAGCAGCGCCGCCATCTCGGCGTCGCCGGGATGCTTGAGGAATTGTTTAAAAAGTTGGTTCAAGGCGGCTTGCTGATCGTGCCATTCGTAGCGTGCTGATTTGCTCATGCATTGGTTCCCATTCGATTGAGCGAGCAAGATGCCCGAAGGTCGCTTTCAACTCGGTGCGCTGGCGTACATTAGCGAATCAGGCCGCTTTCAGCACGCTGCGGTAAAACAGTTCGAGCCGCTTGTCGAGTTCCTGTTCGATCTGCGCCGCCGGCACCTCCTTCGGCGTGAACAGCATGCGCTCGTAGGGATCGCCGATGATGCAGTTCATCAGGTAGACCGGCAACATGGTCCGGTCGAGGTCGTCGCAGAGCTGGCAACCGATGTCGGGCCGGGCGAAAAAATCGGCCAGCATGGCGCGCGTTTGCTGCGGGCCCGCTTCGAAAAACGTCTGGGCCAGCTCGGTATTGGCGGGGGCGTCCGCCACCACCATGCGGTGCATCGCCAGCGCTTCCGGGCGGCTGATCAAATCGAGAAAGTGCAGGGCGAAATGGCGCACGTTCTCCTTGAGGGGGCGCTGATCGGCCAGGACCTCGTGCGGGCGGAAGAATTTATCGCGGTTCGCTTCCAGCACCGCCTTGAGCAGTCCCGCCTTGCCGCCGAATTTGACGTAAATGGTGCGCACGGCAACGTGCGCTTCGCGCGCCAGCATCTCCAGACTGACATTGCGATAACCATGCTTGATGAACAGCATGCCGGCGGTGTGCACCAGCTCCTGCTGGCGCGCTTCGCGCTCGCTGCTGCGCGGGCGCCCCGCCGGGCACTTGCAAACGGCGGTGTCGATAGGAGTGTTGGTGATGTCATTGCTCATGGTATGACTGTAGTCCAAAATAAAATGAAATGCAATCGTTTCATTTCTTGACTTCGACGATTACGTCCCTAATAATGTGTCATTAAATAGTCTACAAACCATCCATTCATCCGGAGTTTCAATGTCTGCCAACCTCAACAAAGCCGATCCCCAGCCGCTCGCTGCCGTTGCCGGAGGCCCCGCCGCCGCTCCCGCCAATGCGGCCGCGCCCGCCAAGGCGCCGCCCAACAAGCGCGTGATCGGCATCGTCGCCGTGATCGCCCTGATCGCCATCGGCGTTGGTGGACGTATGTGGTACCGCAGTCATTATTATGTGGAAACTGAAAACGCCTTCGTGTCCGGCCACGTCACACCGGTGTCGTCGCGCGTGCCCGGCGTGGTCACCAAGGTGCTGGTCGAGGACAACCAGGTGGTTGCCGCCGGCGCCGTCATCGCCGAGCTGGACCCGGCCGATCAGCGTGTAAAAATCGAGCAGATCCAGGCGCAAATCGCCAGCGCCGAGCAGCAGGTCATCCAGGCCGACGCCACCATCGCCCAGACCCGCGCCCAGGCCAGCGGCGCCCAGGCCCAGGTCGCCCAATCGCAGGCGGCCCTGCAGCGCAGCAGGCAGGATGCCGAGCGTTTCGGCCAGCTGTACAACACCCAGATGAAAGCGGTCTCGAAGGCCGAGCTGGACGCGGCCAACGCCGCCCGCGCCGGCGCCACCGCCGATGTGGCGGCGCGCCGCGAAAACGTGCTGGCCGCCCAGGCGCAGATCGCCGCCGCGCAGTCGGCCCGCGAAGTGCTCAAGGCCCAGGTCAAGGTCTTGCAGACCCAGTTGAAAGACGCCCGCCAGACGCTCGGCTACAACCAGGTGATCGCGCCGGTCGCCGGCCGCATCGGCAAGCGCAGCGTCGAAGTTGGCGCGCGCGTGCAGCCCGGCCAGCAGCTGGCCGCCATCGTGCAGGATGACCTGTGGGTGACCGCAAATTTCAAGGAGACCCAGCTTGCCGAACTGGCGCCGGGCCAGCAGGTGCACGTCGAGATCGACGCGCTGCCCAAGCATCCTTTGATGGGCCGCCTCGATTCCTTCTCGCCAGCCTCGGGCAACCAGTTCGCCCTGCTGCCGGCCGATAACGCGACCGGCAATTTCACCAAGATCGTGCAGCGCGTGCCGGTGAAAATTACCTTGCGCCCAGAAGACGTCAAGGCCTTGAACACCCGCCTGGCGCCGGGCATGTCGGCGCTGGTGGAGATCAAGCTGAACTCGGACGCCAACAAGCAGGTGGCCGGCCAGCCTGCAGTGGCCGCCGCTCGCTGATTCATCGACGACCAAGCACCTGATACCTTATGGCCAGCACCCTCGACACCCCGCGTGGCGTCACCATGCCCGCCCTGGCGGGCCAGAAGGTCGACCTGCGCACCTGGATCGCCGTCGCCGCCGGCATGCTGGGCGCCTTCATGGCGGTCCTCGACATCCAGATCACCAACTCGTCCC
>JAQGNM010000314.1 GCA_028291845.1 Massilia sp.
TTCTACGATGAATACAACGCCGTTCTCGATATGCCGGCCGAGTACTACCTGGAAACCATCAAGACCGTGTTCCAGGATTTCGCCCTGCCGCGCGGCACCTGGGAAGTGGGCGGCCAGCTGGTGCGCCCGCAAGACATCACCACGGTTGCCCTGTTCACCGTCGAAGGCGAGCTGGACGACATCTCCGGCGCCGGCCAGACGCAGGCGGCGCACCAGCTGTGCACCGGCATTCCAGCCGACATGCAGCAGGATTTCGTCGCCCCCGGCGCCGGCCACTACGGCATTTTCTCCGGCCGCCGCTGGAGAGACGTTATTTGCCCCAAGATCAGCGAGTTCATTGCAAAGCATCGCTAACAACGAAATCGTTTGCCAGTAATAACGGCGGCGCGGCGCAAGTCTCGCCGCCGTTTTTACGTCTCGCCGCGGCATGAGATAATGACGTTTTCGTCATCCAACGCGCCGTGAGCAAATCCCTAGCCGACCTGATCGAAGACGCCCTGCCGCAAACGCAGTGCACCAAGTGCGGCTATCCCGCGTGCCGTCCGTACGCCGAGGCGATCGCGCTGGGAGAAGCCGAGATCAACCAGTGTCCGCCGGGCGGGCATGCGGGCATCGCGCGCCTGGCCGCCATCACCGGCCGCAAGGTGATCCCGCTCAATCCTGTCAACGGCTTCGAGCGCCCGCGCCCGGTCGCCTTTATCGACGAATCGCTGTGCATAGGCTGTACTTTATGCATCCAGGCATGCCCCGTCGATGCCATCCTTGGCGCGGCCAAGCACATGCACACGATTTTGCCGAGCCTGTGTACCGGCTGCGACCTGTGCGTGGCGCCCTGCCCGGTCGACTGCATCGTGATGTTCCCGGTGACCGACGACAGAACCGGCTGGGATGCCTGGTCGCAGCACCAGGCCGACGCGGCGCGCGCGCGCCACGATTTCCGCACCGCGCGCTTGAGCCGCGAGCGCGAGGAAAACGACGCGCGCCTGGCCGCCAAGGCGGTGGCCAAGATGAAAGAGGTCACCGCTGAAACGGGCAACACACCCGAGGAGCTGGCCGAAAAAGAACGCAAGCGCGCCATCATCGCCGCCGCCATCGAGCGGGCGCGCCAGAAAGCCAATAAAGAATGAATTCCGCCAAACGTCTCGAAATTTTCACGCGTTTTCGCATCGCCAACCCCCATCCCACCACCGAACTCGAATACACCACGCCGTTCGAACTGTTGATTGCCGTGCTGCTGTCGGCGCAGTCGACCGACGTCGGCGTGAACAAGGCCACGCGCAAGCTGTACCCGGTGGCGAACACCCCGGCCGCCATGCTGGCGCTGGGGCTGGACGAACTGAAAACGTATATTTCCAGCATCGGCCTGTACAACACCAAGGCAAAGAACGTGCTGGCCACCTGCCAGATCCTGGTCGACCAGTACGGCGGCGAAGTGCCGCATTCGCGCGAGGCGCTCGAAGCGCTGCCGGGAGTCGGCCGCAAAACCGCCAATGTGGTGTTGAATACCGCCTTCGGCGACCCGACCATGGCGGTCGACACCCATATCTTTCGCGTCTCGAACCGCACGAATATTGCACCCGGCAAGACGGTCGAGATCGTCGAACAGAAGTTATTGAAATTCGTGCCGAAGGAGTTCTTGCACGATGCGCATCACTGGTTGATTTTGCATGGCCGGTATACCTGCATTGCGCGCAAACCGCTGTGCTGGAATTGCATCATTGTGGATTTGTGCGAGTACAGGCAGAAAACGCCAGCGCCTGACGGGATCTGAGCAGCAGGGGGACTGGCACCAACGGTGCCTGTCCCATTTCTAATCAGCGGCAAAGTTCGCTTCGGATCGAGCATGGGACAGGCACCTCCGGTCCGAACGCGGCCCGGCCAGTCCCCCTTGCCGAGTCCGCCGCTGACTACATCAGCACCATATTATCCCGGTGTATCAACTCCGGTCCCTCCAGAAACCCTAAAATCGCCTCGATCTCCGACGACGGCTTGCGCATGATTCGCCGCGCCTCGCTGCTCGAATAATTCGACAATCCGCGCGCCACCGCCACGCCATCCTCGCCGACGCAGGTGACCACCGCGCCGCGGCCGAATTCTCCGTTGACGGCGATCACGCCGATCGGCAGCAGCGACTTTCCCTCGCGCGTCAGCTTCTGCACCGCGCCGGCATCGAGGGTCACGCGCCCGGCCGTGTGCAAGTGGTCGGTCATCCATTGCTTTCTCGCCGTCATGCGCCCGGTATCGGCCACCAGTTGGGTGCCGATGGCCTCGCCCGCGGCCAGCCTGGTCAGCACGTCGCTGTCCCGGCCCCAGGCGATGATGGTATGGGCGCCCGAGCGAGCGGCGCGCTTGGCGGCGAGGATCTTGGTCAGCATGCCACCCCGGCCCAGGCTGCTGCCGGCGCCGCCGGCCATCGCTTCGAGCGCCGGATCGCCGGCGCGGCCGGTGGCCACCAGGACGGCGCCTGGATCTTTACGGGGATCGGCGCTGAACAGGCCGTGCTGGTCGGTGAGAATCACCAGTGCATCGGCCTCGATCAAATTCGCCACCAGCGCACCGAGGGTGTCGTTGTCGCCGAACTTGATCTCGTCGGTGACCACGGTGTCGTTTTCGTTAATGATCGGCACCACGCCCAGGCGCAACAAGGTGGTCAGCGTGGAGCGGGCGTTCAGATAACGTTCGCGGTCGTCCAGGTCGGCGTGGGTCAACAACACCTGGGCGGTGCCAAGGCCGTGCGCTCTGAAACTCGATTCGTAGATTTGCGCCAGGCCCATCTGGCCCACCGCGGCGCAGGCCTGCAGTTCGTGAATGTCGGTGGGGCGCGCCTCGAAACCCAGGCGCAGCATGCCTTCGGCAATCGCCCCCGAGCTGACCAGCACCACTTCCTTGCCCAGCGTGCGCAAGGCCGCAATTTGCTGCGCCCAGCGGGCAATCGCGGCGTGATCGAGCCCGCGGCCGTCGTTGGTGACCAGGGACGAGCCCACTTTGATGATGATGCGTGAAGCGGTGTGCAAAACAGATTTCATCGACGGCTCAAGAAAATTAATTCAGTGAATTTTAACTGGTCCTGGACGCAGGACCAGCAAGCCCAGCCCGATGGCAATTTCAACCACGCACAGCCATAGCAAGGCGCCGTGCGGCAAACCGATGACGGTGGCTGCAACGAGGCGTCCGGCCGGCTGGGCCAGTATGAACAATCCGGTGAGGTCGCCGAGGATGGACGGTTGGTCCGGCCTGGCCGCCAGCAGCGCCAGGGCTGCGGTAGCGAGCCTGGTGCCGACGTAGATGGCGTAGAACTGGCTGTAGCCGTTCACGCCAACCAAAAACAAGCCCATGACGGCTGCGACCCGGTCGGGGTCGAGCAGCGCCGCCAGGGCGGACAAGGAACTGAGCAGCGCCGTCAGCTGTAACAGCTGGCGGCGCCAGTGCTTCGGCGTCGTGGACGCCACTTACTCTTCTTCGAAAATCTTAAAACGTGGATCGTCCGGATCGATCGAAGCGATACCGCGCGCTTCTTCCGTCATCTGGGTTTCCTCGGCGCGATGCGACTCGCCTTTCTTCTCTTCCAGGTGGCGGTAGATCGCCTGCACCAGGTCCTGGCAACCCTCATGGCTGAGCGCCGAAATCTCGAACACCGGGCCCTTCCAGGCCATGCGCTTGACAAAATCCTTGACACGCTTCTTGCGCTCTTCCTCCGGCACCACGTCGAGCTTGTTGAGCACGATCCAGCGCGGCTTGTTGAGCAGCGCTTCGTCATACTTTTCCAGCTCTTTCACCAAGGCCTTGGCTTCCTTGACCGGATCGACATTGGTCTCGAACGGCGCCATGTCGACAATGTGCAAGAGCAAACCGGTGCGCTGCAGGTGGCGCAGGAATTGCACGCCCAGGCCCGCGCCCTCGGCGGCGCCTTCGATCAAGCCAGGAATATCGGCGATCACGAAACTTTTCTCGTGCGACACGCGCACCACGCCCAGGTTCGGGTGCAAGGTGGTGAACGGATAATCGGCGATCTTCGGCTTGGCATTCGACACCGCCGTAATAAACGTCGACTTGCCGGCGTTCGGCATGCCCAGCAGGCCGACGTCGGCCAGCACTTTGAGCTCCAGGCGCAGTTCGCGCCGTTCGCCCTCTTTGCCGTCGCCCTTTTGGCGGGGCGCGCGGTTGGTCGACGATTTGAAGTGGATATTGCCCCAACCGCCCTCGCCGCCCTTGGCGAGGATTTCACGCTGGCCGTGTTCGGTCAGGTCGGCGATGATCTCGCCCGAAATGTTATCGACGATCAAGGTAC
The DNA here is from genome assembly GCA_028291845.1 of Massilia sp. Lineage (GTDB taxonomy): Bacteria > Pseudomonadota > Gammaproteobacteria > Burkholderiales > Burkholderiaceae_D > JAFCUW01. The sequence goes on from JAQGNM010000314.1 coordinate 4,289, forward strand.
CGACCGGCATGCGCAGCTCGATGTCGTCAGCGCCCTTGCCGTAGCAATCGGCGCCACGGCCCGGCTCGCCATCTCTCGCCTTGTGCATCTTGGAGTAACGGAAGTCGACCAGGGTGTTGATGTTGCGGTCGGCCACCGCCCAGATCGAGCCGCCCTTGCCGCCATCGCCGCCGTCCGGTCCGCCGAACGGGCGAAACTTCTCCCGGCAGAATGAGGCGCAGCCGTTGCCGCCGTTGCCGGCGATGACTTCAATACGTGCTTCGTCGATAAATTTCATTGTTCTGTACCGCCATAAAACTAAAAAGGCTCTACCGAATGATAGAGCCTTTCGATGAAAGGCTTGCGCCTTACAAGGAGACGCCGCAGAGCGGCGATTTTAAATACAACTTACGCAGCGACTGCTTCAACTGCTTCGTTCGCAACAACGGTCACGAACTGCTTCGAACCGATGCCTTTTTTGACGAACTTGACTTTGCCGTCGACCAGCGCGAACAAGGTGTGATCCTTGCCGGTGCCGACTTTTTCGCCTGCGCGCACTGGGGTGCCGCGCTGACGGATGATAATGCCGCCGGCGTTGATGCTCTCGCCGCCATAGACTTTAACGCCGAGGCGTTTTGATTCTGAATCACGGCCGTTGCGGGTTGTGCCGCCGCCTTTTTTGTGTGCCATTTAGAGCTCCTTGATGACTGAATGTACCGGGCAACAGCGATTAGCCGTTGATCGAAACGATTTGGATTTCGGTGAAATTCTGGCGATGGCCCTGATGCTTCTGGTAGTGCTTACGACGACGCATCTTGAAAATCTTCACTTTATCGTGACGACCGTGTGCCACAACAGAAACGGTAACCGTTGCACCTTCGACCAATGGCGC